>CAMYLW010000147.1 GCA_947259475.1 Thermodesulfobacteriota bacterium | reverse complement strand
CTAACCTCAAACCTCCAACCTTGAGGTTTTGCGCTTGTATTTTCCCGGTAGGGCCAAATACCTCTCACCCTCCTGAGCTTTCCCCCTTTTAAGGCAGCCCTCGCCATAAATCTGACATTTGCGCTGCAGGGCCTTCCAAGTCCAATCGTATTGCTCCGGCGAGAGTCTGCCGCTGTTAAGGAGCTTCTCTAGGGCCTCTATTCGATAGCGATCTATCCCTTTTCTGGCAGACAACTGATCAGGGTGGCCGCCCCGCTTTATCACCAGTGGCTCAGGTAGTAACACCACTGGATAATCAACTGCAACTCGCAGCCAAAGATCATAGTCTTCGGCCATGGGCAACTCTTCGTCAAAATAGCCCACCTTTTCTAGAAGCTCCCGTCTCATCATCACCGCAGAAGGGCTTACCAGGCAGAGCTCCAGACTGCGCTGGAAAATATCCCCCGCCGGTTTCTGATGGTGCTTTTTGGGATTGACCCGGCGGCCATTTCTCCACCAGATCTCTTCTGTCTGGCAAATGTCAACCTCCGGATTTGCTGTCATGTATGCATGTTGAACCTGTAATTTAGAGGGGAGCCACAGGTCATCTGAATCCAAAAATGCAATCATTGGGGCAGTGGAAAACGTAATGCCGCGATTTCTCGCAGCGCTTACTCCTGCGTTTTCCTGCTGATAATATTTGAGACGCGAGCCGTAGACAGAGAGTCTTTTCTCGGTATCATCGGTGGAGCCGTCGTTAATAACCATGAGCTCAAAGTCCGTCATGTCCTGAGCCAAGACCGACTCCACAGCCTCAACCACCATGGATGCACGATTATAAGTGGGGATTATTACGGAGATTTCAGGAGACATTAAGCAAATGCCTAAAGTGAGCTAAAGTGTCTAGCATGTCTAGAGTGCGGTCATTGGGAATGGGTTATGGGTTGTTGATCATCCGCTTATCGCAAGCAGAGCTTGCTCCTACACAATCGTTAAACTCTGTCCTGTAGGAGCAACCTCCTGGTTGCGATTAAATCCGAAATCTTTTACGGACCATAACCCAAGAGTTGATATATGACCGCTAACCCACCAGAAAGATAGAAGCTATTTTCCACCAGTGTTTCGAAGCGGAGGCTACCCGGGCGCAGCAACTCCCGCCTGTGTACGAACAGAGATAAACCCATATAGCAGCAGGTAATCAGCAGAATATAGCTGAAACCTGTAGCCAACCCGAGGAAGGGTGCCACCACGAACGCCAACGCCAGACCGAAGACCAAATAGATCAAGAGCCGTCTGGTACGCTTTTCACCTATAACAATCGGCAGAGTCTCCTCGCCGACGAGTCGATCCCCTTGGATGTCGACAATGTCAAAGAGGGCCGAGCGTAGAAAAACGAGAGCAAAAACTGCAACGAATGCAAACAAAGCCTGAACATTCAGATGGTTACCTTCCCGCAAAGCCGGCAGCAGAGTAGCTACAACGCTCCAGCCGCCAGCGACAAAAATAGTTTTGGATGCGGGAACATCTTTTAGCTTAGCTACCCGAACAACTTTAAGCCAGCTTTCCGGGAAAATACGCACACTGTAAAGGAGTCCTAGTCCGGTCATAGCCAGCAGTGCAAAGAAAACGCTCTTGCTTTGAGCATTGGCGATGATTAGGGCGGCACTTACTCCACTTAGACTGGCTAGGAAAAAGCCAAACTTGTAACGCTCATAAAGGGCGGCACGAGAAGGATAGTTAAAGCGCGAGGCCTTGTCCGCATAGCGGTTGAGCACATGCATGGCAAATACATAGAAAAAAGTTATGAAGAAATCTGCAAGCCTGGGTTTGATTCCCTGAAGCACAGCTGCCGCATGGCTTAAACACCCTGCACCGCCTGCCACGTAAAGATTGCTTTGCAGAAAAAACCGCAAGTAGTGCTCAAAATTCCTGGACAGCGGCCTCACTCCTCTAGGTTGTATGCTCTCCAGCTTGTGTACAACTCTCCTAAGCAGCCAGTGGGGTGTCGAGGCGCCGGCGGTAACACCAACAATCTTTAGGTCCTGCAAGCGCTCCCGATCCAGTTCCTCTTCAGTCTCAATATGAAAAGTCGGAATACCTGTAGCCGCGGCTATCTCGGCCAATCTCTTGGTATTTCCACTATGGCGACCGCCCACTACCACCATGGCATCCACATCTTTGCAGAGGGCTCGCACCTCTTCCTGACGATTATGGGTGGAGTCACAGATGGTATTGAAAACGATGGTCTCGGGATAGCGTTCTTCTAAAAGACCAGCTATTGTCTTAAAAGCACGCTCATCCTGGGTGGTTTGCGCCACCACCAGAAGCTTGTCCGTCGGGGGGAGTCTGTCTACCTCTTCAGGTGTATTCAGGACGTGAGCTCTTCCATTGGCAAAACCTTTTAGCCCGATTACTTCAGCATGGTTGTCATCGCCGACGATAACTATATCGTAACCTCTCAGTGAATGTTTTTTAATGATTCCCTGCACTTTCCCAACTCTGGGACAAGTGGCATTAATAATCTTAAAACCTTTCTCCTTAATTGCTTTTCGTTCCTGGGGAGGAATACCATGGGCTCTTATGGCTATGCGTCCTCCCGCCTCGGCCTCTGTCAAATCCTCGGAACAACGGATCCCTCGCCTCTCCAAGATCTCCAAAACTTGATTGTTGTGAATGAGAGGTCCATAGGTATGAATAATCTCGTCAGGTTGGAGGTCCCTGGCGGCATTCAGCACCAGATCCAAGGCGCGCCGCACCCCCATACAAAAACCAGCATTCTTAGCGACTTTTACTTTCACCAAATCTCCTATCTCTCGCCCGAGCCCTGCGGGCTCTGTGAGAGACAAAAATTTCACTCCTCCAGAGCCGAAAAAAAATCCTCACAAATTTTGATCATGTCCTCCAGGTGGTGACAATCACTCAGATAAGCACGTAAACGTGCGCTTCCACGCAGCTTTTTACTATACCACATCAGCCGAGAGCGGACACCGGAGAGTGACTGGCGGCCATGGAGCGACTCCTCATAGAGTTCCAGGTGGCGTCGCACCACATCCAATCGTTCTTGCGGAGTGGGGCTAGACAACGGTTGTCCTTTTGTCAGTTGCCTGGCCTGCTTAAAAATCCAAGGGTTACCCATTGCTCCACGGCCAATCATTACCCCGTCACACTGCGTCAGTTTCCTCATTTTTCCAACATCTTCCGGGCTGGTTACGTCACCATTGCCAATCACCGGAATATTCACAGCTTGTTTGACTTTGGCAATGAGAGGCCAATCCGCAGATCCAGAAAATCCTTGCTTTGCTGTACGCGGATGAATGGTTATGGCATCCGCACCCGCATCCTCTGCAACTCTGGCCACCTCCGAGACGTTGATCTTGGATTGACTCCAGCCGGAGCGAGTTTTCACCGTAACCGGGATGCTCACAGCCTGCCGCACTGCATCAACCAGCATTGCCACTGTTTCTGCATCCCGAAGGAGGGCAGCGCCTGCACCTTGGCGCACTACTTTCGGCACCGGACATCCCATGTTCAAATCGATAATGTCGGCCCCCTCATCCGCAACAATACGCGCAGCTTCTGCCACTACCTTGGGATCTGAACCGAAGAGTTGGATGGCCAGCGGCTTTTCCTCTGCATGGCTTTGGAGAAGCATCTTCGTCCTGACCGTATTTCGCACTAACCCCTCTGAACTCACCATCTCTGAGGTAACCAGGTCAACATCGAAACTCTTGGTGATCCTGCGGAAACTCAGATCAGTAATCCCCGCCATGGGGGCGAGGATTAACCCTTGCCCCAGTTCGAGTTCACCGATTTTGAGTTTTGTCTCTGTATTCACTTCCAAATACTTCTCTCACCAATAACCATCCAGTATGCAGAAAACCTGCCAGATCTGACCATAGAACTTGCACCTCTTTTGTCCAGAATAATCTTAGATTAGCTCGAGGCAAAGAGCAACCAGCCTCTCGGCGTCAGTTGTTCAGCCTAAGGCGGATCCGTGCTCCGTTGTATCTATTGATCACATCATACGGAAAGCGTTCTCTTTTTTTTCGCTTTTCACTCCATACTCTATGCCCTATGCTCTATGCCCCATGCCAAAATCCCTCGACAGAGGGCCCTATTTTTGTTATAAAATGCCCGGAAGTGCCAAGCTCACTGGTGGGGCTCCCGGACTTCAAATCCGGTGTGGGGCAGTGAAGGCTGTCCCAGGTGGGTTCGATTCCCATGCACTTCCGCCACCCAAAGCAAGCAAAGCCCCTGGTATAATTCCCGGGGCTTTTGTCTGGAAGAGTCACCTTATTCTTGATGCCTGCACCCTACTTTCCCGATAGTCATTTTTACCCATTTTCAGTCAAGCCACTTTTGGGTAACTTTTACCCATTTCTGGTCAGGTTAGTTTTGGGTAATTATCCAGTGGGATGACGTATGGGATGATGTAAGGGTAGGCAAACATAGGGAGGGGGGAAGTTCTTAGCGGTCGCTTTTTGGGGCTAAAAATGGTCTTCTGAGCTCTGAAAATAGCTATTTCTGGGAAGTAATTCTTGATATTTCAGAATGATAGCTTGATCCGACCACTTACCACTAGGCTACAGAACAATCACGAATGGCTTGGATTAGGAAAATCATACCTTATTTGGCAATTGTGTTTGCAACGCTCTTGGGCGGAGGTTCACTGCTTGTACTAGTGGTCTTTCTTTATGTAGGATCGCTCGGGTTGTTGGATCTTGGCTTAGAGCTCCCTGGGGTGCTTGCTTGGGATGCTTTACTTTGTTTGGCGTTCTTCATTCAGCATAGCCTTATGATCCGAAAGTCCTTCCGTCGCCGCTTGGTCAAATTCATTCCTTCGCAATACCAGGGAGCTTTCTACACGGTCGCATCAGGTATTGTATTGCTAGTTCTACTGGTATTCTGGCAGCAGTCTGCCTACACCCTGATAACCCTTCAAGGCGCTCTTAGCTGGCTGGTACGCGGTATTTTCTTTTTAGCAATCGCCGGCTTCGCATGGAGTATGGGCGCGCTGGGTTCTTTTGATGCGTTCGGTCTCAATCCAATCTTGGCCCAGATGCGAGGCACGCAGGAATCTCCAATGCCTTTTGTCATTCGGGGCCCGTATCGCTGGGTCCGGCATCCGCTCTACTTTTTTATGTTGGTACTAATCTGGTCTTGCCCAAGATTCTCAGCGGATCGTCTGCTGTTCAATGTTTTCTGGACCGCTTGGGTGGTGGTCGGCACCATGCTTGAAGAACGCGATCTCGTGGCTGATTTCGGCGAGGCGTACAGGGACTACCAGCGCCAAGTGCCCATGTTGATTCCGTGGCGGTTTCCAGTGACTCGGGGGCAGCATGATTGACTGATGATGCGGCCCGACCGTATTCTCATTACAATGGATTGAAGTAGATTAACTTTCCTAGCCCGGATATTTCATGAATGACTTGCTGCGACCACGGATATGGCCGTCCTTCCTGGCGTCCTCGGGTGT
>CAMYLW010000146.1:3787-9256 GCA_947259475.1 Thermodesulfobacteriota bacterium | reverse complement strand
TCTTCCTCGTAGTCCCCTGGCACCAGAATGGCACCCCAGCCCATTTGCGTTACAAAAAGACCATCATAAGCGGTCTCTTCAAAGCGGCGAAGTAGCACTGGTATGTTCTCCTGACGCAGTGCCTGAACCAACAGATCAGCCTCAAAGCGATTCTCCACCGTGTGAACCCGTACCATGTCCTGTTGTTGTTCCAACGTCATAGATTCATTTTCACCAGGCACTGGTCTCAAAACCTCCCAAAGGATCTTAAATTTTAGATTTCGGATTTGGAAGTACAGATTTTAGACGGCAGGAGTTCTTACAGATCGAATTAAGCAGAGCAAGTAAAAGAAATATTGTTTTTCTCAATCCGAAATCCGAAATCCGAAATCTAAATTCTCTCTACTCCACGTCGTACTCTGCTTGCTCGAGCACCCCCCAGAGCCGTTCTCGATTGCTTTCGTATTCTTGCAGCAGCAGTGGACCACAGTAACTTGCTGACATCTCTCTACTCACCACCCTTGCAGCAAAGGCCATACAGGTGGGCTCACCGCATTCTCCACAATTGGTCTGGGGGAGCTCACGGTAAACGCTGAGAGGATCGACACGGGCCTGTTTGCGCCAGGTCGGCGTAATGCTGTCGCGACGCTCGTGAACCCCATTGATCATTCTTTTCAGCTCTTCACACACCTGCCGGGCTTCCGCCTCATCCTGTAGAGCGGTTACTGTTATCTGTTTCGGTCGGATAGCGATTATGTGACCCCGCTCCATATAGTTGAGCTCGTTTGTGCCATGGAAATAGGTGCAACCTCGGATTTCTGTGGCAAGATAGGGCAAGAGATCACCGATATCTGTCTCCAGATCAATGATGGCATTGAACTTGGTCGAGGTGGGCATACATTCGATGTTCACCAGGTTCAAGTGAAACTTTTCAACCAACATGGGTAAGTATCTCCCGAACTAATCAAATTGGGTTATTTGCAATGGTATCTCAATAAATACGAAATCCGAATTACCAAAATCCAAATGACTAAAACCAAACTGCCAAAAATCTTGATGTGCAGGGTTTTGAACATTCGAGCATTCGAAACTGGGGCCCCGCCCAAAGGGTGGGGAGTCCGTAGGACCAATTTTGAATTTGTTTCGTGCTTCGGATTTACAATTCATTTTAACCGGTCCCATTTGATAGAATCTCATACGCTTCTTGGATCTCTTGAAACTTTTGCTTGGCCAACTGCTGAAATTCATCGCCTAAGTGCACGACCCGATCCGGATGATATCGCTGCGCCTTTTTACGATAAGCGCTCTTGATTTCCTCTGGAGTTGCGTTCCTAGAGACATCTAGAATCTCGTAGGGATCTTTTTCCGCTCCTGCTCCTGGTTCCGATTCCCCCTGCCCTGGTCTGCCGGAATGGTAGCTGCCAGTTTGTCGGTAGCCCCCAGGTAGGACTCGTTTGAAAAACCAATATGCGAGAAGGAGCACTACAATGTCATCAGTCCAGCCCAATCCCACTAGGGTGTCGGGAATCGCATCTATGGGACTGACCAGATATAATATGCCAAGAAGCAGCGGCCAGAAGCGTTTCAGCCAGAGCATCTCATCTCCCAGGTGAAATCAAGGCAATTTTGTCTCGAATTTGCACTTGTAAGTACACCTCTAAAATATCAAATATTCGCTTACAGGGGCAAGGAAATCAACCACAGAGTTCAGCCAATACGATCGCGTTGGATACCAAGGCGATGCCAGAGCTCGGTGCGAAACTTTCGAGTGGTACCCAGATCCACCTCACTAAAGTACACCTGTTCACGCTCATCGAGTTCCACCTTGACCCACCCTTCCAGACTATCCAAGCTGCGCAACCAAAGGGTGAAATCATCCCTGCTTAGCAGTCTAGGTGGCTGAATTATAATGCTATTTCCCCCGTAATGCCGGTAGACCCGACCTCCGACCCGGGAGTTGAAGCCTGCGGAATTGATACCAACCACGGGAATGAAATTCTCAAATGCCCGCACCAAAGCACTTTGCTTCCAGTGGGCTTTGAGTATAGGGAAAATGGACTGGTTGATAATGAGATCTGCGCCATGATCAGTAAGTACTCGAGCCGCCCTAGGCTGTCCCCAGAAGTCGAAGGAGACTGGCAGACCCATTTTACCAAATTCAGTATCGAACACCTTATAGGTTGAGTCTCCCGGGACAATTCCTAAATGTCGCCGCTCCATAGTGGTAAGGTTGGCTTTACGCTGCCGACCAACAATAGTGCCACTCCGATCAAAAAGCGTTGCCGTATTGAATCTTTCGTCACCCACCTCTTCCACCAGACCGGCAATAATGTAACACCGAAGTTTTTTCGCCATATCAGCCAAGATCTCATCACCAGCCCACGGGAAATATTCCGGGAGGCAAGCCAGATCCACATCTTTACCGCGACACTTTTCCAGCAGGGTTATAGCATGGCCCACATTGCGAGGATCATCCAATTCTGGATAGGGTTTCCCCTGAATGAGGGCAACACGCACGGTGTCTTTCATGGCACACTCTACCTCTCATGTAAGCCACATGGAGCAATGCATACTGCCTAGTGCTTTGTGCCTACTGCCTACTGTATTAGGATGGGTACTGTCCACCGCGGAGGGCTAATGACCGCGAGTTTCTTTCAGGGCTTCAGAAAACTCTTCTTTGACAGCGTCGAATACGTCTGAGTCCGCCAGCAGTTCAAAGTACTGAAAGTACGTTTTGCCCTTATGGAAATAAATTCGAGCTTCCCCCTGCCCCCGTACCTGAAGATCTTCTGCCTGAGCTGCCATGGTGCTCTCGGCCGCAGGCACTCCACCGAGAAGCTCGTATTCGAAATACTGATAGTTCTTTGAGGCCCGTGCCGCCTTGCTGCGGTTCTTGAGAATGTCTCTGAGTTTCCCGTAGGCCTTAATAAGATTATCTGAGTAGTCACGGGATGAGCGCTCCACCCAGATCTTTATCACCGCCGGACGAACTCTGGCAGCAAGCACCACATCGGGCTTTTTTCCCAATGTGAAAGCATCGTACGGTGCAGGTACCTCCTTTACCACTTCCCAGTCCCCCGCGGGAAGCTTGAACATCAAGCGACCCTTGGAATAACTTAAGTAGCCCTCTTCAAGCGACGCTCCAGAGGCAGCAGTTGCACCCAAGCTACCGAAAATCAAGATTAGCAATACAGTTGCCAACCGTCGACCCATAACAGCCTCCTCTTTTCCTGCTCTTGATAATGATGAACCATTTCTTCCTCACGATTCTTCTTGATCTACTAGCTTCCGCTCATCACTTCCTCATGCAGCTCTAGATCCACCCACAAGGGAAAATGATCGGATGGGTAGCGACCAGCTTCGTGATCGCAGACGATAGAAACATCAAGGATTCTGAACTCGAATGTGGTGAGGACCCAGTCTATGCGGCCTTTCGTTGGAACACCTGTAAATCCATGTTGGGTATAGCTCTGTTGATCTTCCGCTCTGTTCAGCTCTTGCCAACTGTCGACGAAAGGTCCAATAGGCTTGTTAAGGGTACGATGCACTTCCGAGCCAGGGAGATCATTAAAGTCCCCCAGTAACACCGTTGGTGCTCCCCTCTCAGTAGCCCAGGCACGAATCATTTTTGCCCCTGCTATGCGGGCCTGTTCTGATATGTGATCAAGGTGTGTTACCGAGACCCAAATGTGCTGACCACTATGTCTCATTTCCAAAAGAGCAAAACTGATCATGCGGGGAAAGGCCGTATCCCAACTCTTGCTCATATGAACTTTTGGCGTTTCTGATAGCCAGAATTCACCGTCTTCTACCAGAGTAAAAGAATCCTCCAGATAGTATAGCGTGGGATACTGACAGTGGTCATCCCAGTGACGTGACTCAGCCGAGATCCTGTAGCCTGACAGATTTTCCTGCAAAAAATGCAGCATAGCGGGTTTTCCTTCTTGCGTCCCCAGCAAATGAGGGCGGTACTTAAGAATCATGCTCACCAGGAAATCTCGGCGATTAAGCCAACGGTTCTCTCCATCAAATTCATTTTCAAAACGGAGGTTGAAGGTCATTACCCGCAAGAAAACTCCTTTCATCATCAGTTCGGTACTGGCCCGACTGTTAGGGGGGCTCAAGTAATCAAGAGAAGTATTACAGGGCTAATCCGGGGCAGGTACTGAGGATGGGTTAAAACTACTCAGAACAGCAAGCGCAGGCAGGGGCGTGGGAGAAGCTCAACTCGCAGTGTTGCTCCTCCTCCATCCAGTCAGCCAAAATCTTGCGCTGCTCTTCATCTAGGACATTGACGGCTTCCTTTATCTCCCCAAGAGCACCTTCCTTGCCGGTCCATATCCGGGCCAGCAGGGTGAGCAGCAGTCGATCCTGGATATCTAAGTCTAGATTATCAATATCCTGGAGAATCATCAGGAGGTCAAATTCTTTGGTGCCGCAGCTCCAGTACTTCTGCCATTTAAAAGGGATACACCTCTGCATTAACCCCATGAACCGCAGCTTCCGACTCCTGTTATTCTCCGAATACATCAGGATTCCTACGTTATGAGAAACAGCTTCCTTTTTTAGCAGATTCTCAGTCCAAATCCCAGTGAAAATTGTTGACGTTAACCCTAATGTTGCATACCCACGCCGAGGAAAAACGCGACACACCTAATCCTGAAGCCTTTTGCCAAACTCATTAATAGCCTCAGGAATCTGTTTACGTAGAAAAGTCTCCTTTTCAAGCTCAGGAAGCCCCCTATATACCTGGTATTTGGGATGAGATTCGTTTAGCGTTGGAATCGAGGCCGGTCCCGGCCCTTTTAAGAGTGGGTACTGTTCGACTAGTTCTACAATCGGCAACGGTTGCTCTGCTCCACTTTCCAACCAGTCGAGTCGCCGCATAGATTCGAAACGGAGTTGATCTAGCACATAAATCGAGATATCTATTACCTCCATTTTTTCCGCTTTATCCAAGTGGAAAAAGTCGGAAGCGGTACCAAGGTTCTTTACTCCCATGACCAGTTCATAAAGGGCAAAGATGTTTTGGTCGCCCGGAGAGATAAGATAAAGCAGAGTGTTGTCCGCAAGATCGGACAACCTGGTTTGCTCATCTAGTTTGTCGCCAAACCGTTTTGACCAGGACTTAAATCCCCTGCTTGCAGCCTGTTTACGTTTGAAAGACTCCAGTTGGATAACTTCGGCCATCGTCAAGGAGCGTTTTCTAGAAAAAAAGGTAGACCTCTAACGAAGTAAGCAGACGGGTGCTGATCCCACTAGCCCGGATACTTCATGAATTGTCGAGTCTTCTGCGATCTTAAGCTCAACCGCTGCCCACATCTTCTCCACACTTCCAGCGTCTGAGCTAAGTTAGGGCAGTATCCGATGGTACGGATGCAAAAATTAAAGGGATTCGCCTGGATTTACATACAGTGTAGAACACACAGAGCTGGATTAATTTCTTATAGCATGATTGCTTGCGAGGAGCAAGAGAAACCACTTGGATTC
>CAMYLW010000146.1:0-3773 GCA_947259475.1 Thermodesulfobacteriota bacterium | reverse complement strand
CTCCTAGCCCGGTCGAAAAGCCGAATAAACTCATCGATGTCCTTTTGCGCAATTACTCCTTTCAGGTCAAGGATAATCCTTTCGAATTCTCTATAAAATACCCCGTAGGTGGAATTTAGCATTGGCATGGCTGCGTACAGGTCTGCATCTTGGGAAAGGAGATGGGTGATTTCCATGAGCCTTCGATGGAACGCTGGGGTGGCAAAACGCTTCAAGTTCTTAAGATCGACACCTAATGAGTCGATGGTGAGTCCTAAGGCCAAGGTACTAAAGTGAGTCAAACCTTGGACTACGGCCATATAATAGTCATGAACCTCAGGCGTAACCACCTCCACCTGGGCGCCACCCTCTACCAGAACACCCTGAAGCCATTCTTGCCACCATTGCCCTCGACCGGGGCACAACACCACGGTCTGTCCGGTAACGTTGGGCTCCCCAGGCCCAAAAAGCGGATGAGTACCTATGACGCTTGCGGCTGAGACCTCGAGCATAGTGCTCACCACCTCACTCTTAAGTGAAGCGAGGTCCATGAGTAGTGCATCATTCTGAACCAGAGGGCCGATAGCGCGGACCACCTCTACCGTGTGCTGCAAGGGTACCGCCACCAGGACCAGATTACAGGTTTTCGCCAGGTCCTCCGGTGTGCTTTCGGTACCAAGGTCAGCCACTGATACCTGATAGCCAAGTTCACCGAAAAATCGATGAAACCAACGGCCCATTTTCCCCAGACCGCCGATTATTCCCACATGTATGTCTTTGTCTTCGATCATTGGCTTTGCTTTGGTGGGCGATGCTTAGTTCTTAGTTCTTAGTGCCTAGTGCTTAGTGTCTACTCACGAAGTGTACAGTTCCTCAAATTTGTCCCAGAATTCAGGAAAGGACTTGTCTACGCAGGTCTCATCTGCAATACGCACCCCTCTCGTGACCAGGCCAGCTACTGCGAAACTCATGGCGATTCGGTGATCATTGTGGGGATCAATCAGGGCTCCAACAGGACTTCCGCCTCTGATGGTAAGGCTGTCTTGCCCCTCATCAACCCGTACATCTAAGCTCTGCAAGCCTTCAGCGACGGCTTGCAGACGATCACTTTCTTTGATACGTAGGTGGCCCACGTTACCTATGACCGTCGTGCCTTCAGCAAAAGCAGCCGTTACCGCCAAAGTGGGTACCATGTCGGGCATGTCCCTCATATCCACTTCAATTCCTCTAAGTCGTCCGCCTAGTACGGTAACTCCATGGTCATGCCACTCAACCCTGCATCCCATCTGGGAGAGAAGTTCCAGAAAGGCCAGGTCTCCCTGCTGGCTGTTTCGAACGATATTGAGTGTTGTAATTTTCCCCCCGGTGATGGCTGCGGCCGCCCAGAAATAGGAGGCCGAAGAGCAGTCTCCCTCCACATCGTAGTTGCCAGGCCGATATTGTCCAGGTGCCTCCACCCTGAGGGTTTCCTCATCCAGCCAACCGGCCACCGCACCAAACCTGGACATTCCATCCAAAGTAACATCGACGTACGGCCTTGAAACCAGCCCCTCAACTCCAATCTCAACAGGATTGGAGGCATAAGGTGCTGCGAGGAGAATGGCGGAGACGAACTGACTTGAGCGGCTCGCGTCTACAAGAGTGCGCCCACCTTTGAGGCCCTTGCCATGAATGTGTACAGGGGGACAGCCATTTTTTTCCAAGCTCTCAACAACCCCACCCAGTGGTCGTAGGCCAGCCAAAAGTTCACCAATGGGTCGCCTGTGCATGCGGTCACTCCCGGTCAGGACACAATCGCCTTGAGCCAGACAGGCCACTGCAGTCAGTAACCTCATAGAAGTGCCCGCGTTGTCCAGAAAAATAGGTTTCGAAGGATGGTCAAGTTTGCCACCGGTACCAGTCACTTCTGCTGCTTCGGGAGAATGTATGATCTGTGCCCCCAAGCTCTCAAGAGCCGTTGCCGTGTAACGGGTGTCGTCACACCAGAGAGTATTACCCAGCTGACTCCTACCCTCGGCCAGTGAGGCCATGATGAGGTACCGGTGGGTGATGCTCTTGGAGCCGGGAATGCCAACAGTTGTATCTAGATTTGCAGTGGTTCTAATTTGTTTCATTTGCAAGGGACTCCACTAGGGCCTGGCGCATGACTTCAACGGGCGCTTCTTCGCCAGTCCATATCTCAAACTGGGCCACACCTTGGTGGAGAAGCATTTCCAGCCCGGAAACGCAGATACTGCCAGCTGTGGCTGCATCTTTGAGCAGTCTTGTTTCCAAGGGTCTGTATACCATGTCCAAAACCACCATGCCCCCCTTCAGCTGCTGGGCAGAAATCAGAGTCTGGTCCCGAGTTGCGGACATGCCCACCGGGGTGGCATTTACTAAAAGTTCTATCTCTAGACGATCCCAAGATTGCCACTCCACGAAGATGCAGTTCATCTCTTTCGCAAGGCTGTGGCCCCGTTCTTGGTTTCGATTCATGAGGGAAACCTCTGCACCGCTGTTCTGCAATCCAAATATGGCAGCCCGGGCTGCACCACCGGCCCCCAAAACCAGACAACGTTTCCCCCCGAGCTCGGTTACCTGCTCCAGAGCCCTGACCACCCCCAGCCAGTCCGTATTACACCCTAGCAACCTGCCCTCTTGAGCGACCACTGTATTCACGGCTCCAATGGCCCGACCTACATCATCCACTTCGTCCAGATGTCCCATAATGGCCTCTTTATGGGGTATGGTGATGCTGGCCCCGCGGAGACCCAGTGTCCTGATGGCCACCGCCGCTTCCGCCGCCTTGTTCGCTTTAAAGGCCAGAAAAGCTAGATTCAAGCCAAGGTGGTTGAAAGCGGCGTTGTGCATCTGAGGACTGAGGCTATGCTCTACTGGATTCCCGAAAATTGCAACATATGCGGTCTGAGCGTTGATCATTGTAACATTTCCAGAAGTTGGTGCATCTCCGGCAGGGTGAACTGTCCCGGGGCAGCCTCAGCGCCACGTTCCAAAGCCGCATAGGTAAAGGCACCGCCTACCAGCAAACAGGCTACCCTGCTGATTCGGCCCAATGAGCCGAGACAGAAAGCCACGATCTCTAGCCCCTGCTTCCTCCCTTGGCTAATGAGGTTGAGCAAGGAGATGTTATCTTCCATCTCCTGGGCCAGAGTAACCACCTTCACCGTCCCAGCCCTGATGGCAGCCATCTCGTTGAATAAAGATTTCAGCATGTTTTCCGGAGGTGTTTCCTGAAAATTATGGTAACTCAAAATCACCCGCT
The DNA here is from genome assembly GCA_947259475.1 of Thermodesulfobacteriota bacterium. Taxonomy (GTDB): domain Bacteria; phylum Desulfobacterota; class Syntrophobacteria; order BM002; family BM002; genus BM002. Next base: position 529 of record CAMYLW010000146.1, on the reverse strand, counting down.
CTCTCATGCTGGCCAATTCATCCGGCAAATCCTCTTCCCTCCGGAACTCCCAGTCCACATATGAACTTCCTCCTGCCGCTGCCCGGAGGAGAAGTCGAAGTTGCTCCTCTTTGCTACCATCGAAATGACCGCCATGGTCTAAGGAGCGCACTGTGGCGATCACCGGCAAAGGAGCCTGACGCAAAACACTTTCCACCTCTGGCTCCCGAGTGACATCCAGCCGCCACTCCAGCAGGTTGGCTCCCATATCTTTTGCCCTCGTCATGGTCTCGAGCACTTGATCAGGCCGTTCAACCATCACGGACACACAGATCTTCGTCAAGGTGCCCTCCCCTTAGGAGGCTGCCGGTTGTTCGTCCCTAGGTATGCCTGGATGTCTCGAGAAGCGGCCAGAATCTCACCGAAAATTTTCTTCAAGGCGCCCCAGGCCAGCGGCCCTCTGTTCTCACGTGCCAGCCGCCGGAAAATAGCTTGCTCTCGGTTCAGGTCCAGGGGGACTTTTCCTGCCTTGTTTTTCAGCGTAGCTACA
>CAMYLW010000145.1 GCA_947259475.1 Thermodesulfobacteriota bacterium | reverse complement strand
CAAATCCTGCCGCTTCAGAGAAAACGATCTGCTTGGGCCAAACTCCAACTTGCTCCCTTGCGACTCGTGATTGAGATGCCGCCAGCCATGCTGCATCCAGCACCATAAAGAGTGGTCTTTACTGCAAAGTTCAAGAAGCCGCTGCCATCGAGTTTCCGTAAGCCAAGCCGGTACTACGGCCAAGGTTAGGGGCACTTGGTGTTTGCCAAAGATATCGACCAACCTGGCTAATTTTCGTCCCGGTACAGCCACATCGTCCGCTCTGAAAAAAACAATACTACCATCCCCGTGTGACAGTTCAGTCACAACTTGATCCAGACAATGGTTTAACCGGCGGTGGATATCGGCCGGTATGTGCTGCCATAGCGGGGCAGGGTTCTTCCCTGAGGTCATGGCACTCTGCCTTCCTCCTGACCACACCACTCCTCCAGCCACCGAGCAGTCACTTCGGCCCCAGCCAAATTGACAGAAGGCTCCACGGGATCTCTTCCCGCCCTGAGGGCTTTCTCCATCAGGACTGCCAGTCGCGACGGTTCCAGGTCCTCTTGGTTCAATAGTGCTAAACTGCCCAGGGCTGCAAGTTTCTGCGCCCGGAGTCGCTGCTCTTGATTTTGACCAAATGGCCACACCAGTGAGGGGACTCTAGCCGCCAATATATTCATGCAGGTGTTGTAACCCGCCATACTGATGGAAAGATCAGCGGCTGCCAGAAAGGAGAGAAATTCAGTGGTAAATCTGGCCAACTGTACTCCTGGCACTGAGGCTGCCTTATCCTCAAGAGCGGAAAAATCTTCCTCAGCCATGAACGGCCCGGTAAAAACGCACAGCCGTAATTGTCTGGACTCAGCCAGCCGAGCATGGGCATCCAACACAGCCCCAAGAAGATCCGCCCCTACTCTTCCTCCTCCGGCGCTAGCCACAATCAGTGGCTCGTTCTCTTTGAGTTCTAACCGCTTCCGTATGTTTGCACCATCGTTTCCACTTGGCCGAGCCGTTACAAAGCCTGTGTACACCACAGGTATTTTGATATCAGCCGTGCTCGCAAAGGTCTCATCCAGCGAAACCAGGGTCGCATCTGCGTGCACCAACAGGGCCCCGAAATATTTGTTAAGTACATCCAGCACTCTGCGTTCATAAAACTCTTGATCCTTCTTTTCCACCAGAATGTCGCGGAGGCTACAGACTACTCTGGTTGAGCCGAAATCACCCCGGTGAATTGCCTCCAAAATCGGGAGTAACTCAAAATGGAAACGTTTTCGCCCAAACGGATACAACTCGACCATAAAGAGGTCAGGAGCGGTTTTTTCGAACAAGGAATAGAGAAGATTCGTGCGCTCCTCCTGGACCTCCTCCAGGGAACGGTTTTTTTCGGTTGGGAAAATGGTGCTAAACCCTGAATCCATCTGCAACCCCGGTAGTCCGTATTCGCTTACATGCGAGGGTAATTCCGCACCCACCGGGGGACCGCCGCTTACTAAAAATAGTTGATGACGGTGTAGTGCCCGGGCAATCTCCAGACTTCGGAAGTAGTGGCCTATACCCAGGACGTGTTGGCAATAATGGATTATCTTCATCTTCGTCCTGCAAAAACAGCTGCACAGAAAACAGCCGATGTCCTTTAGACAATGGTTCTTGGAGTGTTGGAGTGTTGGAGTATTGCACAAAATCTTGAGTTCCGAAGGTTTTTTTCGTCGTTCCATCACTCCAGTACTCCACGACTGTGGCCTACTGGTTCCAACTCCCTAACAGATGGCAAGTACGGCAACAACCTCTGGAGGTGTAATATTGGTTTCATATCTCTTCATTCAGCCTGTAGACCTTAAATCCCTCACCATTATAACTCAGCCAGTGCAACCGATAAGGTTTTATCAGGGCCGGTTCGTCCGGCAAAAACCTTCTGCCGCTCAGCCGATAGAGCAAACATCTAATGACTCCCCCATGGGTAATCACCAGGATACGATTGCCCCTCATCTGTTGAGCAATATCCACCAGTGCCTGCCGACTACGCTGCAAGACTTCCAGACGACCTTCTCCGTCCAAGGGCCTAAAATCCCAGCCCAGTTTCTCCTGCACCTTGAGTTCATTCGTGTTAAAGAGGTCACTGAGCTTACTGCCTGACCAACTACCCCAATCCTGTTCTCGCAGTCGGGGCTCCAGCGAGCAGGGGAGTACCAGACTATGGTTTATCAAGGTAGCTGTGTGGGTCGCCCTGCCTAGATCACTGCTCACCATGTAATCCAGCTGATGTCGCGCCAGAGAGCATCCCCATCTCCTGGCCTGTTGTCTGCCGCTGGAGGTGAGGGGGGAATCCTGCTGACCCTGGACACGCTTCTCGCGGTTCCATTCGGTCTCAGCATGGCGCATTAGTGCGAAATAGGTAAGCACGAAGGCCACTCTCCTTTGTTTATTAGTCGATTAGTCAAATCGTTCAATCCGTCTATCACAGAGGTCAGAAGTCGGAGGTCAGAGATCAGCTCTACCCCTGACCTCTGACGTCTGATCTCTGACCTCTATCTCCTGCCTGCTGCAATCTGCCCGCCTGTCCTGAACTGGTCGAAGGGCTGCCAGCTGTCCTCTGCCTCCTGTCAGCTTCATTTCCCTATGCTCTATGCTCCATGCCCCATGCTCTATGTCCCACGCCTCTGCGGGTTTTTCTTGTCAACTATTCCGAGCAGAGTATCTTCCACAATGTGGTAGTTTTGCTTGAGATCGTGTCTGCTCCGTACGTAACCACTTGCCGCCTCTCCCATCCGTTTTCTCAAAATCCGGTCAGCCAGTAGCCGGGCAATGGCCTCATTGAACTCTCTGGCATCAAAAGGGCGAACCAAATAACCGCAGACGCCATCTGCCACCACCTCCGGGACCCCACCGTCTGCAAAGGCCACTACAGGTAGTCCGCAGGATTGAGCTTCCAAGAAAACCATGCCCAGTGACTCACGAATGCCAGGGAAGACAAACAAATCCCCGGCACTGTAAAAGCGGTACATCTCCTTCCGGGCCACCTTGCCAAGAAATCGAACTCGTCCAGGAAGGTAGGAGTCAGCCAGTTGGCGAAGATGGCGGTCTTCCTTACCTTCTCCCGCTATCACCAGATACAGGGGGACATTCTGGCGGAAAAGCTCGCCACAGGAGCGAATCACCCAGGAGAGTCCCTCGCTCTTGACCCCTGGGCGGAACATGGCGGCGGTAAGCACCACAACCCCTTCAGTTACATCCCACTCTTGTCGCAGTCGTTTTCTGGATCTTGCATCAAAAATGAACTGCTCCGGCAAGATTCCTGGCACCACGTAGGTGAGACTCTCTTCTGGCACTATCCTGCCCAGGTTAACGAAATCTTCTTTTCTGTTGGTGAAAACGTGGTCGGCACCCAGAAGCGCTCGTCGGTTCAGGACAAAACCGGCCCACGTCTGCCAGCGTTTACGCCTCTTGGTGGAATAGATGCCCTGAAAAATCGTGTAAGGCAGCCTCAAACGGCGACTGCAGTCGGGGCCAAGGAGATCGGGTGCTTTGTAGTAGCTGTGGTAGGTTAGCCAAAGATTAGCGTCCAGTTTCCGACAGCGCTGCAGCGAACGACTGCGAGCCCTGAGGAACTGAAGCCAGCGCCAAGGCTTCCAGTAAATCCAGCGGGTTCGGAACTGGCTGATGCTTTCCAAACGATGACCACGTCCCTGGAGAAACTGATAAAGTCCAGTACCAATGACCAGATCACCAGAAGGATGGTGGTGTCCCAATGGTTTTAAGGGGGCATAGAATGCAATGTTTAGTGACCGAGACATATTTGTACCGAAGATTTAATGGCCACTTCCTACCGGGTGGATTCGTTCAGGTCTCGCGAGACGGGGAATTACTGCTTAATCTTGGCACACACGTCTGGCCCGACCTCTCTCGTTTTGCCCGTCTTGCGTCACAAAGCGCCATGCCCTTACCTGCGCCCCATTCCTGCTTGTTCAAATACTGCGGCGAGCTTTTGAATCAGCTTGCGGTTATCGAAATCTTCCCTGACTTGTTGGCGTGCAGCGGTGATGATGCGGTGACGCAAATTCTGATCAATTAACAATCGGACCATACCTGTGGCCATTGCTTCAGGTTGACCAGGTTCCACTAGTAGTCCGGTGCGACCGTCTTCCACAAGCTCTGGGATAGCTGAGACTCGGGTGGCCAACACCGGCACCCCCATGGCCATACTCTCGAGGAAAACATTGGGAATGCCGTCCCGGTCACCGTTACTGGCCACCTCGCAGCCCAAGACGAAAAGATCAGCTTGCCTATACTCATCAATCACCCTGTCGTGTGGCTGGGTCCCCAACCAGTGGCAAGAATCACCAAGTCCTAAATTGTGCAGATGATTCAGAATTGGTCGCCGATCTTCCCCATCACCAATCAGAGTGTAGCGAAACGAGTACCCCTGGTCGAGCAGAAGGCGCAGGGCACTAATCACCGTGGGTAACCCTTTCTTTTCAACCAGGCGGGCAATGCTCAGTATCCGGTACGGAGGTGAGGGTTCCCGCGGCTCGGATGGCCCATTAAAAAGTCTGGCGTCGATGCCGTGATAGATACAGTGAATGGACGGACCCTCGGGAGTCAACTCTTCGAGAAAACGACGGTTGTACTCGGTGCAGGTCACTACGAAGCTCGCCAGCGCAATTTTCTCCTTCAGTTGTCGGGGGGCCGAAGTATAGATATCCTTGGCGTGGGCGCTAAAACTGAATGGTAAACCGCTCAGTTTGTTGGCAAACAGGGCCACCGAGGTGGGCGAATGGGCAAAGTGAGCGTGCAGGTGACAAACTTTCGTGCCGGGAAGCAGGGCGTGAACCAGATATCCGGCCTGGAGTAAGTGTTTAATGGTGGCGACTTTCCTTGAACGGCGCAAGCGAGTTAGCATGATCCTGAAGGCTTCAGAATAGGCCTCTGGACTCTTTTTTGCCAGCAAGAAGTTATGGTAAAGTAGACGAGGCAACGGTACCAGAAGGGTTTCGGGAAGATAGTCTACCGAGGCCCGAATTTGTTTTACGCTTTCGTGGGTAAAGTGCTCCCGCGGCTGACGCATGGGAAAAAGATGGAGCGGGAAACCAAGGTTTTCCAACAGGTTAATCTCATTGGAGATGAAGGTCTCACTAATACGGGGATAACCTTTTAGTATGTAACCTATTACTCTCTCTCGGCCTTCAATCAATTTCCTTCATCCTTACTATCAAGAATGCGGCGGCTGGACCAGTGGTGCGGAACCATCCGACCCACCAACTACTCCAAAAAACATAGCTTTTGATACTATCACGCAGGACCTCGCTCAGTCCAGGTTTGTTAAGTTGGCCAAAAATGTTCCGGTCTTGCGGCAGTCTGCTGGAGTGATGGAGTAAGGCAAACTTATGAAATCCCAAACTCCAAGCACCAAATTCCAAATCACAAATCTCAAATTCCAATACTCAATGACCAAAACAGGTTTGGAATTTTGAATTTTGATCATTGTTATTTGTTTGATATTTGAGAT
>CAMYLW010000144.1 GCA_947259475.1 Thermodesulfobacteriota bacterium | reverse complement strand
GCAGGCGCGGCCTTTTTCTTCTTAGCAGGCGCGGCCTTTTTCTTCTTGGCAGGCGCGGCCTTTTTCTTCTTAGCAGGCGCGGCCTTTTTCTCCGCCGCAGCCTTACTTCTGGCCATGCGAGCAGCAGCTAGTTTATCCGCGAGACCAAGGTCTTTCGCTACTTTCCTTCTTTTTGCTGAAAGTGCCTTGGAGGAAAGGGGCTGTCTGGCTGAAAAACCCCATTTCTTACGATATTCTCTAGCTGTTAGTCCGAACTTGGCCAGAGTCTTTGCAGTTATCTGCTTGTACTTACTGCCATCCTCCAAATTTATAACGTACGTTCTCTGGATAGATTTCATTGGATTGGCGCGCAGTCGAGCAAGTTCGTCATCAACAGCTTCTCCGGCAGGCGTTTCTTCGATAACTTTAATCTGGTTCAAAGCCTCAAAAACTTTCTTGAGCGCTGCATCCATCTCATCAGCAGACATGGATACATGTGAAGCCTGAGCTGCAACAATATTTGCTGCCATCTGGGTTAGACTCTTTGCCATAGATAACCTCCTCATCTATTTTTCTGATATTCCTAGAAACATACTCTAGAATGATAAGCAGATCAATAAAAAACTTAGCATCTTATATCAGTATCAAAATGAACAATGAATATCCAACGAATGATGCTTCAACCAGTAAAGAAAAAAACAAAAATAGAAGTTGTCATGGAAGATCTTTGTCAGGTGGTTTGCCAAAGACATAACGTTGACGGCTTAGTAAAAAGTCCATCTGTCCCGCCCCGGCGGGATTGCGCTTCATCTTTAGTCATTGCGGCGTACCTGTAAGTACGCCTCATTCCTAAAGCTTCGCGCGCCTTGCATCTGGAGCTTTTTACTGTGCCGTCTCATTAATAACTTTTTACGAGATCATCAGCGTTGAGAAATTCTGTCTACAAATTATCTAGCCTTTGACATCTTGGGTGGATTTTGAAGCAGCAAGGTCACCGTCATTCCCGCGCAACAATAGTGGCCATCCCCATCCCCCCGCCAACACAAAGGGTTGCCAAACCTACGTTAACATCCCGCCGAATCATTTCATAAACCAAAGTAACTACAATACGCAGGCCAGTGCATCCCACGGGATGCCCCAAACTGATACCGCTACCATTCACATTCGTTATATCACGATCAATCCCAAGTTTACGTTCACAGGCCAGATATTGGGCAGCAAAGGCTTCATTCAGTTCAATCAGCTGCACATCTTTTAGAGTCATCCCCGCTTTTTTGAGGACCTTTTCAGTGGCCGGAACTGGTCCATAACCCATATATTGTGGTTCCACCCCGGCAATGGAATGGTTTACAATTCGGGCCAAGGGAGTCAGACCCAAATCCTTTGCCCTTTTCCTCGTCATAATGACGGCGGCGGCAGCGCCGTCATTGATCCCAGACGAGTTTCCTGCTGTTACCGTACCATCTTTTTTGAACACAGGTTTGAGCTTGGCCAGATCTCCTATGGTAAGACCAAAACGGGGGTGTTCGTCTTGAAGAAAAACCACTGGCTTCCCCTTGTCCCCAGAAACTTCCATGGGCACAATCTCCTCAGCAAACAACCCTGCCTTGATAGCCGCCTCTGCCTTATTATTACTCTCCAGTGCAACTTGATCCTGATCCTCCCGTGAAATGTCATCCTTCTCTGCTAAATTCTCAGCTGTTATACCCATGATCATGGATTCTCCCAGGATGCGGCTGCCGGAATGCAAAGCCTCCCAGACTGAGTCAATTGCCTCATGATTCCTCAGTCTCATCCCCCAGCGAGCTTTGTCCAGGTAATAGGGGGCAGAGCTCATTGATTCAACGCCAGCCACCAAGACCACGTCACTATCTTGACAAAGAATCTGCTGTGTCCCACTGATGAGGGCCTGCATGGAAGAGGCACAATTCCGCTGAACGGTGAAAGCAGTTACCTGGTGCGGAATTCCCGCAGCCAAAGCGGCTACACGGGCTGTATTGGCTTCATCAACGTTCTGCAAACAATCGCCAACGATGACATCGCTGACCACATTAGGATCCAAATTGTTGGCGCGCTTCAACACCTCACGCATGACGTGAGCCGCCAGCTTGTGTGCTCTCACTTCTTTCAGTGTTTCGCCGAATGTCCCAATGGCAGTTCGAGTAGCAGAAACTATTACAACATCGTTATCTTTACTCACGGGTAAAATCCCCTTTCCAACCTCTCGTGTCTTCGCAACGAAATCAAATGCCTAAAATGTAAATAGTCAGTAGTTAGGGTTCAGGGTACAAGGCATCATGCCTTTCTTGCTCTTTACTCCTCCCTGTACCTTGTGCCTTGCTCCTTGTACCAGAATACTACTGCCAGCTGTCTGCTGCGTGCTGAAACTCCATGCTCTATGCCCTCTGCCCTATGCTTCCCTCCATCCCCCATCCCCCTCAAAGCGTATTCGAAATTACCAACCGCATGATCTCGTTCGTACCTTCATAGATCTGGGTGATCTTGGCATCTCGCATCATCCGTTCCACCGGAAACTCCTTGACATAGCCATAGCCCCCGAGGACCTGCACTGCCTCGATTGTAACCCACATGGCCACATCACCGCAGAAGCACTTTGACATGGAACTCATGCGAATGAGCTCAGGAGTCAGACGACTCATGTCCTTGGATAACTCTTGATACAGTGCACAGGTCTTATAGAGTAAATGCCGAGCCGCTTCCGTTCGCATTGCCATCTCCGCCAGCTTGAAACCGATGCCCTGATGCCTGATGATGGGCTTGCCGAAACTTTCCCGCTCTTTTGCATACCCGGTAGCATACTCTAAAGCCCCGGCAGCAATACCAAGCGCCTGAGCAGCAACCCCCGGTCGAGAAAAATCAAGAGTCTTCATCATAACGTGGAAACCTTCGTTTTCTTGGCCGAGAAGGTTTTCAGCGTCCACTCGGCAGTCTTCGAAAATAAGCTCAACCGTATCGGACCAGCGAATCCCCAACTTATCTTCTTTCTTCCCCACAGAAAAACCGGGCGTGTCTTTTTCCACGACGAAAACAGCGGCATTCTTGTGAGCCTTTCCTTCCGGATCAGTGATGGCGTAGACCGTTATGATATCAGCCACCCCACCATTGGTAATGAAGTTCTTGGTACCGTTCAGAATGTAGGAATCACCATCTTTTATAGCTTTACACCTAAGTCGGGCAACATCAGAGCCGGCTGCCGGCTCAGTCAGGGCAAAGGCAGCGAGGTGTTCACCAGTTGCAAGCTTTGGTAAGAACCGTTGTTTTTGTTCCTCGTTGCCTGCCAGCATGATGGGCAAACTTCCCAACTCATGATCAGCAACCAAGAGCCCGCATGCCGCATCTACTTTGGACAACTCCTCAACAGCAATGGCCAGGGCGAGCATACCAGCCCCGGAACCGCCGTAGGCCTCAGGAAAGTCAATCCCATAGAGACCATTCTCCCGCATCAAGTCCACCATTGCCCAGTCAAATTCGCCTTCGGCATCACGCCGAGTCGCTCCCGGTTCTACTCTCTCTTTGGCTAATCGCCTCACCATGTCCTGCAGCATGCGTTGTTCTTCAGTCAGTTCATATTGCATGGTGTTTCTCCTTTTCTTAGAGCTCTCAATTACCAAGCTATTATCTTAATCGCGCTTAACAAAACGAAAAAGTGATAAATGCAACATGAGAAAGGCGAAATGTCTACTGACTGTAATCGTAGAATCCCTTGCCAGTTTTCCGCCCAAGGTGACCGGCACGAACCATCTTCCTCAGCAAAGGCGCCGGTCGGTATTTATCCTCGCCCAGCTCTTGATGCAACCCTTCCAACACAGCCAACAGCGTATCGAGGCCCACGAGATCAGCAAGCGCTAGAGGACCGATTGGATGGTTCGCTCCCAGGACCATGGCCTGGTCAATATCTTCGGCGGAAGCAACAGATTCGGAATAGACAAAAACGGCCTCATTTATCATCGGACACAGAATGCGATTCACCGCAAAACCCGGGGACTCCTTTACTTCGATGGGTGTTTTTCCTAACTGCTCCACGAAAGCCTTGGTGACCGCAAAGGTTGCATCAGAAGTCACAAAACCGCGGATCAATTCCACCAACTGCATCACGGGCGCCGGATTGAAAAAGTGAACGCCAATAACCTTGTCCGGCCGACCGGTCACTGAGCCTATTTCAGTGATAGATAGGCCTGAAGTATTGGAAGCCAAAATGGTTTCAGGTTTACAGATGACATCGAGCTCTGAAAAGAGCTCTTTTTTCACCCTCATCTCTTCAACCACCGCTTCAATAACAAAGTCAGCCCCGGCCACCGCCTTACTGATATCCGTTGTCCCTTCGATGCGGGCCATTATCATAGTTGCGGTCTCAGCCCCTATCTTTTCCTTCTCCACGGCACGGTCGAGATGAAATTTGATTGTTGCCAGACCTTTTGCAACAAAACGATCTTCAATGTCACGCATGGTTACTTCAAAACCTGCAGCTGCAACCACCTGCGCGATGCCTGATCCCATTATTCCTGCGCCTAGAACGCAGGCCTTTTTGATGTCCATGTGTATCTCCTTCCTATGCTGCTCTCGTTCTTATTGCATACACTAACCAGTCTCATATCTCAATGGATTTTGGCATGGGGCAAGGGGCCAGGAGCATGGAGAAGAGATAAGTAACGAAGAAAATCTTTTGTTTTTTTCTCCATGCTCTATGCTCCATGCTCTATGCCCCATCAGATTTGTGTCAGTGCGTACTCTAATGGTATAAAGGCTTTAGTGCAAAGTCTCTTCGGAAACCTAACCCTTGGACAGAATCATGTTTGCTATGAAAAGACCACTGTTGGTAGTACCTACCTTAGGACTGGTTATTCTTGTTTCATTTTGGAGTTCGGACACGATGGCGGCGGAGATCGCTCTTCCCTCTCCTTCTTACAAAGGAACGGTTTCTGTAGAAGAGGCTCTCAAGGCAAGACGCACCCATCGCTCTTTTCAATCCCGCCCTTTAACCCTTAAACAGTTCTCTCAAATTCTGTGGGGTGCTTATGGGGTAACCGATCAAAAATATGGGTCTTTTCTGAAAACGGCTCCGTCTGCTGGAGCGCTCTATCCCCTTGATATTTACGGTGTCGTTGGCAAAGGAGGTGTAGAGACCCTGGCCCCAGGTATCTACCATTTTCGTCCTGAAAATCATGCTCTAGAACTGGTCAAGCAAGGAGACCTGCGGGCTGAGGTGGCCAGGCAAGCTTTGCAGCAGATGTGGATGGCCAAAGCTCCTCTGATATTGGTCATAACAGGCGAGTACAAACGTAGCAGTATCAAATACGGCCCCCGCGGTGTCACCTACACCCACATCGAGGCTGGACATGTGGGGCAAAATATATTCCTGCAAGCGGAAGCCATTGGACTCAAGGCGGGAATTGTGGGCGCATTCAACAACCAGCAAATCATTAGAGTAATGGGGCTCTCCACCAGCCACGACCCGCTCTTGATTATGCCGGTTGGGTATTCAGAATAAAGAATATTTCGGATTTCGGATTTCGGATTGC
>CAMYLW010000143.1 GCA_947259475.1 Thermodesulfobacteriota bacterium | reverse complement strand
TCGTTTGTTATGACCTGCGCTTTCCCGAACTTTTCCGCACTGTGGTCGACCAGTGCGGGCTCATCCTGGTCATCGCTTCCTGGCCGGCTGTTCGCCAACCCCACTGGGACTTACTACTCCGAGCCCGCGCTGTGGAGAGTCAGTGTTTTGTGGTGGGCGTGAATCGGGTTGGAGAAGGTGGCGATCTCACTTTTCTCGGGGGCTCGGCCATTATCGATCCTCTTGGCCAGGTCCTGGCCCACGCCGAGGACAGGGAAACCTTGTTGCTGGCCGACATTGATCCGGCCATGGTAGCGGAGGTTCGTTCCTCCATGCCGTTCCTTAAGGACCGCAAGCCGCATCTCTTCCGGAGAGAACTAGACACTAAGGACTAAGGACTAGACACCCACAAGTCATTACACTTCGCGCTCGCTGCGCTTCCGTCTTCGCTAAAGCTTCGACGAGACAAGCCGCTCAGTCCCGCACCGCAAGCGGTATCTACGACAAGCGGGTCCCTAGTTTGGCCTTACGGCCGTCATTAGGATGTTCACCCCAAAAAGTGGACACAGAGTTAAGCTAAGGTCTCCGATTTTTCGAACTGTTCAGGGGAGATTCCTCCCAGAGCAGAATGAATTCTTTTTCGGTTGTAGAACATCTCTATGTACTTGAATATGCTCCTTCGAGCTTGGTTACGGCTCTGATAGATCTCATGAAAGACCAGCTCGGTTTTCAAGGTAGCAAAGAAACTTTCAGTTATTGCATTTTGATAGCTGTTACCTGTAGAAGTCATAGATTGCAGGTAACGGTTTGAGGTTAACAGCTCTTTGAAAGAACGGCTGCAGTATTGGCTGCCACGATCTGAGTGAACAATGAGACCGGCTTTTGGGCGCCTGCTACCTAGCGCTTGTCTGAATGCCTGAGTGATTAGTTGATCGGTTTGGCTTCGACTCATGGCCCAGCCGACGATTCGCCGGGACCAGACATCCAGGAAAACAGCTAAATAGAGCCAACCTTGCTTGGTCCGAATGTAGGTAATGTCCGAAGTCCACAGCCGATTCGGTGCACTGGCGCTAAAGCCGTGTTTAATCAGATTAGGCGCTACAGGCCGTCTATGGGCCGAATGGGTGGTCACTTTGAACTTGCGCTTTATCTTTGACCTGATGCCCTTGATGCGCATCAACCGTGCCACCCGCTTATGGTTGCATATAATCCCGCGTTGACGAAGGGCATCGGTAATGCGGGGACTGCCATAAGTGCAATGAGATTCATCATGGATCTGAGCAATGTGGCAGAGCAGCTTGTCGTTGTCCTTGTCTCTTTTGCTCTGAGCGCGCTTAAGCCAGCTGTAAAAACCGCTGCGAGACACTGATAATATGCGGCACATCTCCTCAATTGTGTATTCAGAGCGCTGCTCTGCTATGAACCCGAATACCGCTCTGGCTCGGTTGAGAAGATGGCCACCGCTTTTTTTAAAATGTCACGCTCCCTTTTGACACGCTCAAGTTCTCGTTTAAGCGCGTGGATTTCCTCTTCTGGGGGCTTAAAATGACCTTTGCCAGGGAAAGCATGGTCCTGATCTTCGGTGAGCTCACGGACCCAGCGGGAGACAATCCCTCTTCCGGTTCCCAGATTTCGTTCCACCTCGGCGGCACTGCGGCCTTCTTCCAGTACTAAGCGCACTGCTTCGTACTTGAAGGCTTTGTCATAGGTTCGTCGACGTCTTTTTCCTGACATGAACACACCTCCTTGCTATCATATACAGATAGCTTTTCGGTGTGTCCACTAAAAGGGGTAAAGGTCTTATGGTCATTAGAGGCACTACGCTACGCTTGTCCATTGGGGGGGGGTTGTGACAACTTAATGACGGCCGTAAGGCCTAGTGACGGGCGCCAGCCCAAGTGACAACGAAGCGCACCTGCGCGAAGTGTAATGACTTGTAGGCGCCTAGCGCCTACTGCGCCCTGCACCCTGCACCTTGCGCCACCATCGGAGATGGTCTATGAGCATTCGCTGGAAATTCCTTATCCTTTTCATGACCTTTAGTCTTGCGCCTCTTCTCGTTGTTACCTTGGTAGGTCAACGGGGAATTGTACAAATGGGTGAGACTATATCCGGTAAGGCAAAAAAGACCCGGACCGCAATCGTCAGCAGAGAACTTAAACAAACGGCAACGGACTATGCCAAGATACTTGGCCGTGAGAAAGAAATACTGGAACTCACCCTTGGAATCATTGTCAGAGATGCAGAGCGCTTTTTGTCCGAACCGCCGCAGGGTGCTGCCAAGGTCTATTTTGCTGATGACTACGACAACCCTGCCAAGGCTCCTAAAGATATTGTATTTTCTCATAAGCATATCAGGGGTGCCGCTGAGGAGGGAACCGAACCAATGGTTGTCAGCTTCGGTCATCAGGTCTTTTTGGTCCGACCGGGAGCTGACTGGAGGTATGTGGCAGCTGACATTGGTCGCCTGAGAAGGCTTCTTCCTTTGCACAGTGAGTTTGAGAACCAATTGGGCGACATCCTCTATTGGCAGTATGTCAGCCTGGAGAGCGGCGTTCACGCTGCCTATCCCGGCCACGGCGGCTACCCTTCCACATACAACCCACAAACTCGTCCGTGGTATATCTTGGCCAGAGAAAAGGGTGAGTTGGCCTGGAGCACTCCTTACATAGATGCCTCCACACGTCAGGTCATCATGACTGTCTCTATGCCCGTCCGTCACTCTGACGGTTCATTTGCGGGAGTAGCCGCCATTGATGTACTTCTTTCAGAGGTTTTACAGGTCCATGAATTATCTTCTCAGTGGTCAACGGCCATGCGCTCCTTTCTCGTCTGGTCAGGGGTAAAAGAAGAGACCGGTGAGTACGGCCTCTGGATAATAGCTCAGAAAGACTATGTGGAGAATGCCGCTGCCTGGAGCGGCGCGATGGGGGTGGAACGACTAGCATCTTCAGATGTTGAGATCATGGAATTGTTGGAAGGGGAAATACAAGCCAGACAAGCCGGCTATATCGACATGCCTTATTTCGGTGTGGATTCTGTCTGGGCCTATGGTCACGCCGGTGATGACTTGAATCTTATACTCATCGTACCTAAAAGGATTATTTTGGAGCCGTTTGAACGGGTACGAGAGTTCTTACATATATTGGTTAAAGAACAGTGGCTCATTACCGGGGTTGTGGCCATTGGAGTGATTCTTTTGCTTATTTTGGCTGGTCTGTGGTTCGCCCACGCCATGATAAGGCCTCTATTCGTGATGGTTGAGGCGGTCAAGCGACTGGCAAAGGGCGATTTCTCTGCACGAATGAATATAAACACAGGCGATGAACGCGATCTGCTGGCTAAGACCTTCAACGACATGGTTCCTCAGCTTGAGGACAGAATACAAATCCGTAAGTCTCTGGAAGTGGCCAAGGAGGTGCAACAAAATCTCCTGCCACAGGAGATACCAAACCTACGCGGCTTTGATATTGCTGCCAGAATAGTCTACTGCGATGAGACTGGTGGGGACTATTTTGACTTTTTCCCTTGTGAGGATGAAGACTGCGCCCGCTTTGGCATTGTGGTGGGAGATGTCACCGGCCATGGAGTTGGAGCTGCTTTGCTCATGGCCACAGCGAGGGCGCTCATAAGGGGGCTGGTAACGAGACCGGAAAATCTGGCTGAGAGTCTCACCCAAGTGAACAGCCTTCTCTCCGCCGATGTCAGAGACAGCGGCAGATTTATAAGCCTGTTTTTTCTTATGATAGAGGAGGGCTCAGGCGCAATCAGTTGGGTCAGGGCCGGCCATGATCCCGCCATCCTCTATGATCCCGCCACGGATACCGTGGAAGAGCTCATGGGGCCAGGCATGGTCCTAGGCGTAGAGGAAGACTATTCTTACGAACAGGTTGCAAAGACCATCGAAACGGACGGGACAATTATTCTCATCGGTACGGACGGTATCTGGGAGACCCACAACGGAGAGGGAGAGATGTTCGGCAAAGAACGTCTTGAAGAAATCATCCGTACTAACGCCGACAAATCGGTGGGAGCTATTCAAGACGCTGTGCTTGAGGCAGTCAGCGACTTTCGTGGGGACACAGAGCAAGAAGACGACATCACAATTGTGGTGATTAAGGTGCTGCTGTAAGCTATCAAGAACGGCATGACTGATACTGGTTGGTGGTACTCTCCATGCAAAACCGGGAGTCTGGTAAAACGGCCCAACCGAGGCCAAAAGTGTTTCGCGCTTTGGGCAAAGCCGATCCCCCAGAGCAGGTCGAGATTGACGGCCATCCCTATCGGCGGATTGACATTCTGAAGCACGATTCGTGGGCGGCAACGGCGCTGTACCAAGGTCCGCGAGGCATGGTCGTCGCCAAGTTCAACCGTCAGCAATCAGTTTTTGGCCTGCCGATGAAGTGGTTGGGCAGAAGGCTGGCGCGACGCGAGACCCGCATGTTGCAACGGTTGGACGACTTGCCTAACATCCCCGACTACAGCGGCAACCTGACGATAAATGGCGTGAGCCAGCGACACGCTGTTACTCACGACTACGTACCCGGCCACCCCCTGGAGAGGCGCGAGCCCGTCAATGATGCTTTCTTTCCTATACTCCAGCAACTAATAAAGGATATGCATGCGCGCGACCTTGCCTACGTTGACCTCAGCAAACGCCAGAATATCATTGTCGGGGATGATGACAAGCCTTACCTGATAGACTTCCAGATCAGCCTCAACCTGCCGGGTTGGTGGCCGGGCAATGGTTGGCCGATGCGAGCAATACTGCGCCTCTTTCAGGGCATGGACGACTACCATGTGCTCAAACACTACAGAGACTGTCGGCCGGATCTGCTCAGCCCTGAACAGCTCGATTTGGAGAGATATCGGCCCTGGACTATCCGGTTCGGCCGCCGCATTGGCAAGCCACTGCGTGAGATTCGCCGTAAATTTCTGGTGTTTATTGGCGTGCGCACAGGCAAAGGCCGGGCTCAATCCGAAACGGCCCCCGAAGACGCTGTGCGACGTGAGATGAAGTGATCGAGGTAGGCCGAGAGGCCAATATAGCACATCGATGATTACTGTCTACTGAACCCACTCCTCTCTAATATCACGACCTCCACAGATTGCACCAAATCCCGGCTTTCCCCCTGAAGCTTGTTGAGTTCGTTCACATAGCTATTGAGGAGAGAACCATCGGGCATGAAGCCAAGATTCGCTTGAGTAATGCGATGGGTTCCATTGATGGCCGCCCGGAGGAGTTCACAGACAACCAGAAGGTCTGAAAGGAGATGGCCCTTGCAGTGGTTTCCGGCTCTGGCCACAAGGTCTAGATTTCTTTTGGCCTCTTTCATTATCGCCATGGGTGATTCGACTGCTTGCTTCAGCAGGTCGAGAATTTCTTCAGCACCCTTTCTGAACGTTCTTGCTTGGGCAAAACGCACATAGGCCTCGCCGTCTTCATCACGAAGTCGGAGGAGGGTGGACGATGATCTCCTCACCTCTTCGAGCAAGTTTTGCCAGCGAGACTCAGAAGGAATGTCGCTGCGCCGTAGTTCAACCAGGACAAT
>CAMYLW010000142.1 GCA_947259475.1 Thermodesulfobacteriota bacterium | reverse complement strand
GGGAAAACCCAATTGTAGCCCCGGGCTGCGGGTTTGAGGAGCCAGAAGTAGAGCCGGTCATTGAAGTGAAATATGGCTCGGTTTACGGGTTCCAGGGGATCTGCAATCAATACTGCCTCGGCTTCTTCCGGTTCCTCGTCCAGGAAATCCAGATCCTCTTCGAAGTCGAGGTCCTCAGCCGCTAGGTCTTCCGTTCCCTCCTCTGAGGCCGGTGGACTTTTCTGTTCCTGTACTTCCTCTACCTCCAGAGGACTCTGTTCTGCCGTTAGCTCCTCGGACTGGGATGGGTTTTTCTCTGCGGCGGCCGAGGTTACCCGCTGCTTCTGCACGGAGGGAACCGTTGGCTCCATAGAAAGGGTGGAAGTAGAATTGTGGGCACAGCCGACTGCGATAAAAGCAACAAGCAGGACCATCCATGATAGTGGCTTCATGAAATCCATGCTCCGTATGTGGTAACGTCCTGCGTCTAGCCCGGATATTTTGATCTACGCTTTTTCGGTCTTCTTCCTCAGGATTTTGAGCACTTCTTCTGGTGGGTTGTTCGCCAGGATGTCTCTGAACTGGGTGCGATAGTTTTTAACCAGGCTAATACCCTCAATGATGACGTCGTACACTTTCCACTTCCCGTCTTTCAGATAGACCCGGTAAAAAATCGGGATCTCCACGGATTTCGTAATGATATGGGTTTGGACTTCGGCTTTTTTTTCCGAAAGCATGGTTTCTTTACCAAAAGTCACCTTCTCGTCCGTGTACGAGAGAATTCTGTCCATGTAAGCCTTTTCCAAAATTGATCGGTAAAGCTGGACGAATTCTTTTTTCTGGTCGCTGTTGAATTTTCGCCAATTTCGACCGAGTGTAAGCCTGGACAGTGCGATATAATCAAACATTTCATCGGCAATAGCCTCAATTTTTTCTTGCTTGGCTTCTTCGTTGGCTTCGCCTTGCAGGGCCGGATTACGCAGAACTTTGAGCACTTCGTTCACATGTCCCTTTACCGTGTCAAAAGGCACACCCGCACGTACATGAAGCGGAATAATCAAAAGAACTAGGAGAATGAATCCCACAAGCAGTCTTTTCATGGCTCACCCCTCAGATTCTGTCTATTTCTTAACGTCTCCGAAAGCATACTTGCTGATGAGTTCCTGGATGTCAGTGGGCGATTCGGTTTCGGTGATGGTTCCGCCCGGTTGCAGCAGTTCGTCCGTTCCCCCCCCGGGATCGATACTGACGTATCTGTCGCCGATCAAACCTTCCGTTTTTATCGAGGCGATGGCATCATCATAAATCTTTATCCCCTTGTTAATTCTAAATTTCACCACCGCCATCTGATTCTCTTGATCCATGCTGAGTTTGTCCACCCGTCCTATTTCAATACCGAGCATTTGTATGGATCTGCCGGCTCTAAGGCCGGACACCGAGGTGAACCGGGCAAGTAGTGAGTAAGAGTCGTCGCCGAGAAGGCCGACATTGCCCAGTTTTACGGTCATGTACCCCACACAAAACAGCCCGATGACCACAAAGATGCCGACCGCAGTTTCCATGGCATATTTCTTCATTTCTTTTTACCTCCGCAGCTCGCACTGGAATCGTGCGATTTCTTCCTGTCTAAATTTGGCGAACTCTATGATGGATTCCATTTCTACAAAAGGTTTCCCCTGGGCCAGCCCGGCAAGAATGGTGAAGTCAATGCACTCTGTAGAGTCCGTTTCCTTCTGAGCAACAGACTCAATGTCCCGGATTCCTCGATCTTGAAAATCCTTGGCGAAATCCTCCAGGATGCGCCCAGCTTCATCCAGATCAGAGTAGGGGAGCACCGTGACAAATTCGTTGATGCTATGACGGGTGGAAAATCCCCCCACCGCACCGAAGTGTTTGTCAATATATGCACCCAGGGCTCTTATGATTTCTTGCGCCGCGGTGTGACCTAAGACATTACTTATTGCTTCCAGTTCCTCCAGAGTAAAGAGGGCAATGGCGTAGGTCTCATCTCTGCGTTTACGGCTTAAATCCGTTTGGTATCTGACCTTGAAATGCCTCTGGGAATAAAGCCCGGTCAATTCTTCCTGGAAGCCCTCCAGGCTCTGTATGACTTCATCTTTGAAGGGATGTTCAAACTCATCGAGTTCTTCTGGAGTGCCCTGAAAAACGATCTTGCCATTATAGAGGGCGAGAATACGGTTTGAGATGAAAAAAACGTCCGGAATTTCATGGCTGATCAAGATCGCGGTAAAGCCCAATTTCCTCTGATATTCAGCGATCATGGCCAGGATGGCATTCTTGCGTATGGGATCCTGCCCGGTGGTGGGTTCGTCGAAAAGAACAATGGTGGGATCTGTAACCAGGGCACGGCTCAAAGCCACCCGCTTCTGCATACCGCCGGAGAGCTCCGACGGATACTTGTAGGCTACTTCGGTAAGCTCAGTCTGTTCGATTCTCGCCATCACCCTGCGCTCGATCTCAGTCTTGCTCAAATTCGTTGTCTGCTGCAGTGGCAAGGCAACATTGTCGTAGACCGTCATCGAGTCGAAAAGGGCGTTGTGTTGAAACATATAGCTGACCTGGACTCTGTAGGCATCCCACTCGCTCTTCTTCAGGCTTCCTATGGGATTTTCCCGGAACAGGACGCTGCCTTCATCCGGCGATAGCAGGCCGATGATGTGCTTGAGAAGCACGCTTTTGCCCGTGCCGCTTTTGCCTATGATAGTCGAGATCTGGCCTTCGTAGATTTTTAAATTGACCTGATCGAGAATCGTCCGGGAACCGAATCGTTTGGTCACGTTTTTGAATTCGATGAGAGGGGTTTCCATAGTTATTGCTAAATGAGAAATGAGGTTACAGCATAGTCCGCCACAAGAATGAGCACGCACGATAGGACAACGGCCGAAGTTGTGGAAAGACTAACACCTTTGGCACCGTAGCTGTCCGTACGCATGTGGGTGAAATAGCCCTGGTAGCAACAGACAGTGGTAACAATGACGGCGAATACCAGGGCTTTGATAAAACCGTCGGTGACGTCCTGCATCTCCACGCTGGACTGGACGCGGTGAAAGTAGGTGCCGGCATTTACCCCCAGCAGCACGACCCCGGAGAGAAAGCCGCCAAGGATGCCGATGAGATCAAACAGAGCCGTGAGTAAAGGAAAGCTGATGATCGCGGCGGCAATTCGTGGGCTGATCAGGAACTTGAGCGGGTCAATACGCATGGTGTCCAGGGCGTCGATCTGCTCGGAGATGCGCTGGATACCGATCTCGGCGGTCATGGCGGAGCCTGCCCGGGCGGTAATCATAATGGCTGTGAGCACGGGCCCCAGTTCCCTGACCAGAGAAAGGGCCACCAATGTGCCGAGCGCCCCTTGGGCGCCGAACTTAACCAGGGCATGGTAAGATTGAAGACCGAGGACCATACCGGTGAAAAAACCTACCAGCATGATGATCGTTATGGACTTGGCGCCGATGTAGTAAATTTGTTGAATAATGGCGGGTATCTGTTTGGGCCGGAAGATCATGATACAAGCCTTACCGAAAAAAATGGTTGCGGCTCCCATATGATCGACCCAACTGATTACTTTCCTGCCGAAACCAGCAAAGGGCCGGGTGAGAAACGTACCCGGCTGCCCGGTGACTTCGTTTTCACCTGGATCTTGATCATGAGAATCAGTAGTCACTTACGAGGCTCCCATTGTGCATGGCTTGTCAGTCTTCGGCCTTTCCCCGGGCAAAGCAGGGTATGTGGATCCGGACGATGCGCTAAACTGGCAATAGACAAAGAGAAGGTGGAAACAAGAATCGTGTCAGTATAGCCCAAATTCCTCAAGACTGGAATCCTAATGTTCCATCCCTGCCTGTTCAGGCCTGCTTTTGCGGGCGAAAGAGTCGCTTCAGCAGGTTCGTCGGGCTCGCCAGACCTCTTACTTGGGGGCAAACTCAAACTTCTGTCCGCCCACGCTGGCTTCCGCCATCAACCCTTTTCTGGGCATGGTGAAAACGGCAACCCCGAGGTCATAACTAGCATCCTTGGAAGCCCCCTCTGTTACGGCGACTGCTGATATCTGGGCGTTCAGTTCGAAGTTTCCCTGCTTAAAATCATCCAATGCCGCTTTGTTCTTAAAAAAGATGATTTCCATGAAGGACTGGCCGCCAATCTGGGCACCCACCGTCAGCTGCACAATGCTGGCACGGCCAATGAACCTTGCTTGTTCATACACCCATCCATCACCGTGAGCTCCACCAACGATAAAGCCACCTTTGCCCACCGACGGGAAGACCACGTAGCCGTATGCCTTATCGAAGAACACCTGCATGCTTGGATCGGCTTTCTTGAATCTGGCAATCGTTTCCTGAACTGCGGCCTTTTCTTTCTGCTCCCTGGCCGGGTCCCATCCCGCCCAGGCCGAAATACTTAGCACAACCGGCAACCAGATTGCCAGGAGGCCACAAACCATTACTTTTCGCATAGTGGTTCCTCCTCATGTACTGGAGACGTCCAACAGCAAAGAAATAGTATTTGTCTTTGGCCGTCTCTCTTACCACGTTATCCGAGAAGGGGTCAAATCAGCCTTTGACTTTTGTTTGAAAACAGATAAGGTCAAGCGAAGACTTGTACCGTAACCCGGATATTTCATGAAACATCCGGGCTGAAGAGGAGATTGCAACAATGACACAGAACATCAAGGTGATCGATCAACTGGACCTCCAGGACAAGCGCGTCTTCATCCGGGTAGATTTCAATGTGCCGCTGGCAGAGGGGAGGGTTGCAGATCCCACCCGAATCGAGGCCGTACTGCCCACAGTCCGCTATGCGCTGGACCATGGTGCCAAGGTGATTTTGGCTAGCCACCTGGGCCGGCCAAAAGGAGAGCGAAAGCCTGAGCTGAGTCTCAAGCCTGTAAGTGAGAGCTTGTCGAACTATCTCGGAATACCGGTGAAACTGGCGCCCGATTGCGTGGGTTCCGAGGTGGAGGCAATGGTTGCGGCCATGCAGCCCGGAGAGGTGCTGCTGCTGGAAAATCTTAGGTTTCATGCAGAAGAAACGAATAATGAGGAAGAATTTGCTAAGGCCCTGGCACGGTTTGCCGAGGTCTATGTGAATGATGCCTTTGGGGCCGCGCATCGGGCCCACGCCTCAACCACAGGTATGGCAGCATTCGTCCCGGAACGTGGAGCAGGCTTTCTGCTAAAAAAAGAATGCGACTACCTGGGCAAGGTCTTGGCCGACCCGGAGCGCCCTTTTGTTGCCATTTTAGGAGGCGCCAAAGTCTCCGATAAGATTCCGGTGATTAGTAACCTGTTGGAGTTGGTGGACTCACTGCTAATCGGTGGCGCCATGGCTTACACCTTTTTGCGTTCTTTAGGTCAACAGACGGGCGAGTCCCTGGTGGAAGAAGAGCAGCTTACCCTGGCACATGATCTGCTCAATGAAGCCAAAAACCGGGGGGTGGCTCTATTGTTGCCCACTGATCATGTTGTGGCTGAAAAGCCAGAGGAGGGGAGGGTGGCAACCACGGTGAAGGGTGATATTCCTGCCGGCAAGATGGGGCTTGATATCGGCC
>CAMYLW010000141.1 GCA_947259475.1 Thermodesulfobacteriota bacterium | reverse complement strand
GCCTGGCGCTCGTGGTAATAGGACTAATCCTGTTTATTTTGATTCCGCTCCTGGTATTTGTTTTGAAGCTGAGCGTGATGGTTGTTCTTCCCATAGGGCTCATTGCCGCCGTAGTCATATTTACCGCCTTTTTCGGCCGAATTATAAATGTTCTGCGAAAAAGATGGTGACCCTGGCAGGGGACTGATTGTCAGTTGTCCGTTGCGAAAACGCATAAAGCATGGGGAAATACAGCTAGCAGTGGACAGCAGACAGTTCGATAAGGTTCAAAGTTCCATGTTCTAGGTTCCAAGTTGTGTGGCCAACCTCAGGCGCATTTCAAACTTTAAACTTGACGCTATGCGCTTAGCGCTAGGCGAAAATAAGTGACCCCAAGTAGCCTTCACTTTCCGTCTCTCTCTTTACGTCTTCCTGTTTCCCTACGCTGGTGTTGACCAGGTCAGGTTCGAAGGGTTGCCGCTGTCGCGACTCTCAGCCTCCGGGTTGTTGTTTAACTTCCCTTTGGCACCCCTAACAGTTTACGTTCCGAAAGAATCTTCCATGAAACTTCTTGGGGTCACAATCAGTGTATTCGACCCTATGCTTGCCGGTCAAGATGATTAGTTTCACAAGTTCATTTTTTTTGTAACTCACTGACATCGCATCATATATTAATCATGTCGGCTGATGACCTCTGGCGCCAAGATAGTTGACACCAGTCGGTCAACCTAGTTTACACCGCCTAACTCCTTAAAATTAAACACCTTTCCTACTACACTCCAAAAGTACCGCCAACTTAGTTGCCGATTCATCGAAAGAGCGAGGACATTTCTTTTCCTTATTATTCCCATCTTAACCTTAAAATAACTTGTAATTTTAATTAGTTAAATGTAATCATAATTCGTCACCTCCAATGTGGCATGCCACTTGCCTAATAACAAGGCAAAAGTTGATGATTTTCTTGAAAGGGGCACAAAGGAAGGAGGGGGGTCATGAAGAAATGCATGATAACAATTACGGAGGTCTTGGATAACAAGCCTTGTCAAACCATGGTGCTGGATATCTCTGGGGACACCATTTCAGTTAATTGCCCAGAAAACTCTGGGATCGAGGTTGAATCAGTCAATAGAGGCTTGCATTATGAACTCATTTTCAAACTTCCAAACCTTGATCATGAACTTCACTTCCAATGCAGGAATAATCATACGAGTGACATTCCGAGCGAGGCAGAATGTGATGCGACGTTAGCGGTCTGCACCGATGCCCATCTGGTGCAACATCTCCAAGTGGCCGCATAAAGATTTTCCCCAGGCTATTGAGTACCAAGAGGGAAGGGGTATGCGGCTTCGATCCAATATTATTTTGACTATCGCTAAGTAGGTAATGAATCCCTTACCATTTACCCATCACCGCGTACTCTTTACCCCTTCCTACATTTTCCTACTTGACCCGGAACCGACTAATTGGTGTATAATACCGAACTTTCCAATTTCTGCCAGATGGCAGCGCCAAAGAGTCAAGACTGAGAAAAGCCTCATCCCCAAACCACCTTTCGACTAGGATGACTATGAAGAGAAGGGACTTTCTGAGGGCTGCGCTAGGGGTTGTCATAGTAGGTGGTTTTGCTCCCGAGGTGCTGGCGCAGGTCGCAAGAATTCCTCCTACCAGCATGCCTGGGAATTACGACCATTTCATCAAAGACTATCTCCACAAGGTTCGGAACTTCGACGCCCACCACCAAGAGGATGTCCGCCTTGACCAGGCACAATTTCGTCTGCTGAAATCATGTGTGGCCCGTTTCAAGCGTCTACAGCGAACAGTGGGCCATGGTAATTTCTACCTGCTAAGCTTCGACGACGCCATAAAGATCTCCCGCAATTATCCCAGGGTCGGCCGCTTTACCAGGCAGGAGCTTATCTTTCTCGAAATGATATTCTATTCTGATGCGGCCCACTACGGCTTTCTTGGTGAAAAACCCCTGCAAGATCTCACCGACCGCATTCAACGACGCAAGGTGGCCAAGGTTCCATACACCGGCAACTATCTCTACAAAGGGCTACCACTGGAGACCTACAAGAAGGTCAGGCGCAACTTGGGTAAAGAGGTTATCCTGACCTCCGGGATTCGCAGTGTGATCAAACAGTTCTTGCTCTTTTTGAACAAGGCTTATAAGTACGGCGGAAACCTCTCCCTTGCCTCCCGCTCCCTTGCCCCGCCAGGATATTCTTATCACGGCATCGGCGATTTTGACGTGGGACAGGTGGGCTTGGGGGCCGACAACTTCACCCAACGCTTTACCACTACCAGAGTATACAGAAAGCTCAAGGACCTCGGATATATCAATATTCGCTACGTCGAGGACAATATGCTGGGGGTTCGTTTCGAGCCCTGGCATATCAAAGTGAGTTCGAAGGCATGAAAAGGTTTCTTACCATACTCTTCGGTTGCCTATTTGTTTTCGCCGGACCGGCCATGGCGAACAGGCACATCGATTTCAGCCTTCACAAGCTTGAAGCGGACCGGCCGGGTAACACGCTGTTGGTGATCGGCGGTATCCAGGGTGACGAGCCGGGAGGTTTCAATGCCGCCTCGCTTCTTGTTACCCATTACAAGATCAAGAAAGGCAACGTCTGGATCGTACCCAACTTGAATTTCATCAGCATTATTAAACGTACCCGGGGAGTGTACGGGGACCTAAACCGGAAGTTTGCCACCATTGGTAACAGCGACCCGGAGTTCGACACCATCTCCAGAATTAAGGCGATCATGCTCGACGACCAGGTGGACCTGGTCCTGAACCTCCACGATGGCAGTGGATTCTACCGTCCAACCTACGTGGACCGGACACATAGCCCCAATCGCTGGGGCCAGAGTATCATCATCGACCAGAAGCAAATTCCAGCCAAACGTTTCGGTAACCTGGGCGAGATCGCGAACCAGGTTGTGGCGGAAGTCAACCACTACCTCTTTTCAGAGGAGCACACCTACCATGTAAAGAACACCAGGACCGGGGAGGGTGACACCGAGATGGAGAGGACGCTCACCTATTATGCCATCCGCAACCGGAAACCCGCCTTCGGTGTGGAGGTAAGCAAGACCTTCCCGACTCACAAACGAGCCTACTACCACCTCCAGGTACTGGAAGCCTACATGGATCTTCTGGGTATAGAGTATGAAAGGGCTTTCAACCTTTCCGCCCGCGGTGTAAATGACGCCATTGACAGTGGTGCAAAACTGGCATTCTACGACAACAAGATTTTTCTAGACGTGACCAATGCCAGAAAACGACTTGCCTACATCCCTCTGAAAAAAGCTTCGGAGATTGTTTTTAGACCCAGCAGCCCTCTTGTCGCCGTGGTGGAATCGGGCGAGAGCTACAGGGTGTTTCACGGCAACCGCAGGGTTACACGCCTTTATCCCCAATACTTCGAATACGATTCCAGTATCAACGCCATCACCATAGAGGTCGACGGCGACGAGAGAAAGGTGGATTTCGGCAACATGGTGGAAGTTGCACAGTCCTTTCTCGTCGTGCCGGAAAAAGGCTATCGAGTCAACGTTATCGGCTTCAAAAAACCAGGTACTCGCAACGAGTCTGGAATAGCCATCCAAAAAGACGACATCAAGAAGCGATTTTCCGTAGATAAGAAAGGCCGGATTTATCGGGTTGAGGTCTACCGGGAAAAGAAATTCTCCGGGATGGTTCTGGTGAGCTTCTCAGGTGAGCGAGAAGACCTGAGAGTATCAGATTCTTCCACGGTCTCCCTGCTGAACGTTTCAGATTTGAGAAACGGTCCCCTCGAAAAAGACTCCTCCATCAATTCAGAAGACATTTCTCATCTTGGTCGCTAATAGGTGTAAGCTGTCGTATTGCTAGATCTACCAACAAAATCAGTGGCATCGATATTGCTCTCTTAGCACCTGAGACATTTGGCCCTCCGAATCCAATTGCGTCTGGTGAAAGATACCCATGAGACGTGTAACTAGAACCTTAGAAGTCGTCTTACACTCGTGCGGACCGCTTTTTATCGCCCTGGCCTGCGCCATGACCATCCACGGCAGTGCGACTGACATCAGAATATTGGAAAAGGCGGGCATGCGGAATTCGGATGTCGTTTTATGTCTTGTTCGACATGACTCTGACAACATTGCGATTTCTATTTTGGCGAAGAGCCTGGGCGCTAAGTCCATTATTGCCCTTTTGAGAAAGCCCGAGTACGCTCCGGCCTACAAGTCTGCTGGCGTCACAACTATCATCAGTCTGACAGATCTCTTGCTCCACCAACTTATGATGGAAATAGAACAGCCAAACGTCAAAAGTATTATGCCATTGGGTGGTGGAAAGGCGGAAATATATGCGGTGGAGGTACCGCCGGGTGCGAAAAGCATTGGATTGACTGTCAGAGAGATCACCGAGCAGAGAGGTTTCCCTCAAGAATGTGTGTTTGTGGGCATCTATCATGAGGATAGTGATATCTTTTGTATTCCACGAGGAGATCATGATCTAAAGGAATGGGACACGATTTTCTTGGTCTCCAATAGCCAGTACATCAAACCAGTAACCGATATCTTGACTAAGAGCTGACGAAAATCGTTGAAATCGTTGAAGTCGTTCAAATCGTTAAAACTGTAGAAATCCTCTATCATAGAGGTCAGAAGTCGGAGGTCAGAGATCAGCTTTACCCCTGACGTCTGATCTCTGACCTCTGATTTCTGCCTGTTGCCTCCTGCCAGCTGCCTGCTCTATTTCTCCATGCCCTATGCCTTTCCTCTTTTGGCACTTCCCTTGCATCAAATTACAGCAAACAGAACAAACTCCCTACCTCCTCAATAGGGAGTAGATTCTTCTACCACTCGATGGTGGGCTGTGGAAAAGTGTAGACGAGAGTATGCTAGAATTGATGTTTCCTGGTCGGCAAGCATTTTTACTGCTGCAGGGCTAATAGAAGGACAGGTCAAGAATATCAGCATTGGCGGTGCTCTCATCAACTGTCGGAGGCTACCAGACCTGGAAGAAACCTTCCATTTGGCCATCGAGATCCCACATTACCTTTTTCCAGTAGCAGCCAAAGCCAAGCAAGTCAGACTGAACGTCTATGACAGCGAAGGGGGGAGCACATCTCCTTCATATGACCTGGCCGTTCTTTTCCTGGATATGTCCGAAGAAGACAGGAAGGTTTTTCATGAGGCCATTGATCGCGCTTTCCGAACACAGCCTCCTCCTGCTGCCGAGGAAGAGAAAGATGCCAATACATCCAGTAGAATCGACAACAGTCTTCTTGTGACCGTGGAAAAGCTTTCCACGGATCATGGACGCTCGTTTAAAGATTTACTGGAAGAAGCCCTTCAGGATCTCATCACCAAGTACGATCGACAAGCCTCAGATAAGGACCAATCTTTACAACTGTAGCCCCACCCCTCCCACATCTCATATCCAGTAGCCATTTTTCGGCTAGAGAATTCGTTCATTCGTCGATTAGGAAATTAGAGAATTAGAAAATTAGTTGATTAGTCAAATCGTTGAAATCGTTAAAGTCGTAAAAGTTGTTCCAATCGCGGCTGCCCTTCGACAA
>CAMYLW010000140.1 GCA_947259475.1 Thermodesulfobacteriota bacterium | reverse complement strand
GCAGACCCACCTCGACGAATATCGCTCACCTTTGCAAAGACCCGGTTAAACCCTCTGAGATAGTGAGATAAAATTGTTTTCTCCCTCCAGGGGAAAGCAGTGGCCACCAGAGCTTCATCGACCTTTCGTCGGTTGGAAACCTGAATAGGACGGCCATTAAGGGTGGCACCATGCCCTTTCTGAGCGAGAAAGAGCTCTTGGCGGCAGGGATCGTATACCGCTCCCAAAACTATGGCATCCTTATATTCCAAGGCAACGCTCACCGCAAAAACGGGGAAACCATGAATGAAGTTTGTGGTGCCGTCCAGTGGGTCCACCAACCAGCGGCTCGCGTTCTGGCCTGTACTGCTCTCGTCTTCTTCGGCCAAAATCTCATGGTCCGGGTGGCGACTCTGGATCAGTTGGACGATGGCTTCCTGTGCTGCCAGGTCTGCCTCAGTCACGTAGTCAAAACGACCTTTGGACTGGATCTGCAACGTTTGAAGTTTATTGTGGTAATTCAGCAGAACAGCGCCGCCCTCCTTGACGCAGTCTACGGCGGTTTTTATTAGTTGCTCGTTCATGGCTCCCCCTAACCCGGATATTTCACGAATCCGCCTGAGGCGGACCGCTTTCCATGGTCTCGCGGCGTCAATTTGTGAAACAGCCGGGTTAAAATTATTGTGGGCTGCATAGTACTTTAGGAATGATATGTTGACAAACCTTTTCCCTCGTATTTCTCATCTACTCAGACAAATTGGCAATGATAAATGCCAACTGTTCAATGTCGTTGATCTTTTCCTGAATAATGTGGTAGAGTCCCGACAGCAAAGAGAGTGAGCACATCGCCTGGTGTTTACAGCAAGGCGGAAGAATTGAGTCTACCATGATCGTCTTTGATTTGCGCTGCGCCAACAACCATCGCTTTGAAGGTTGGTTCGATAATGGTGATGATTGCGAAAAGCAATTAGCGCAAGGACAGATCGCCTGCCCCTGCTGCGATGATACTCGTGTTGAAAGAGTCCCTTCCCCCGTGTCTATCAAGAAGAAAACATCAGCTTCGGAAGGGGAATGGAAGAGCGCTTACCAGGCTTGGCGAAAAGTGTGTCGATATGTCCGGGAAAACTTCGAAGATGTCGGCCACAGCTTTGCCAAAGAAGCCTTGAAGGTTCATTACGGCCAGGCAGAAGAGCGTAATATAAGGGGAGTCACCACGGAACGAGAGGAAGACATGCTCGAGAAGGAGGGCGTTTCTTTCGTAAAAATTCCCATACTGCAGGAAATGGACAACTGATTGTGATTCCTGATGCGTTTCACCAGGGCGCCATCCTCCAATGCGTTCGGGAGCGTTGCACCTTTGTCTGCCGGCTTTTCTTGATTTTCGCGCTGGTATTGTAATGGCAGAGAAACGACAGCAGTTGCCACATATCTTGTTATCTCGCAATCCAACGGGCTGAATTATGGAGAGAGTTCTCCTACTCAATGCCACCTACGAGCCGCTTCGAGTAATTTCTTGGAAAAGGGCAATTACACTCCTCACCCTTGATAAAGTGGAGGTCCTGGAAACATATGATTGCGTGGTGAGATCGGTCACTCTGGCCATCCGCCTGCCTGCTGTTGTTAGATTGATACATCTCGTTCGCTTTCGGAAGCATACCATCCGTTTTTCTCGGGAAAATATCTATATTCGTGACAAATATCAGTGTCAGTATTGTGCCAGTAGCATGAATGCCAGTGATCTAACGTACGACCATGTCATACCCAAATCAATGGGTGGCAAAACGGCATGGGAGAATATTGTAACCTGCTGCCTGCCGTGCAATAAGAAAAAGGGAGGACGCACTCCGGGGCAGGCAAGGATGAGGTTAATTAGCAAGGCGAAAAGACCAAGCTGGCATCCGATGTTGATGATAACTCGGCGAATCGGAAACACACCCGATTCGTGGCGAGCTTACCTGTTCTATCACTCGGGCTGAGGGGGAGTGGCGAAGCTGCCAAAATGATCATCGATTGCCATACCCATATTTTCCCACCTTTCATTCGCGACAATCGCGAACCTTTGATCAAAGCAGATTCAGCATTTAGACTGCTTTATGATTCCGCCAAGGCAAAACTTGCAGGTGCTGCCGAACTGGTCGAACAGATGGATCGCTCCGGAGTAGACCAGACCGTGGTTTTCGGTTTTCCCTGGAGCGATCCG
This sequence comes from Thermodesulfobacteriota bacterium, assembly GCA_947259475.1. GTDB lineage: Bacteria > Desulfobacterota > Syntrophobacteria > BM002 > BM002 > BM002. The sequence goes on along the minus strand of CAMYLW010000140.1, from coordinate 3,378 downwards.
GAACTCATGCGACGCCACAATGACTATGTCGGGGAAGCAGCCAGCCGCTTTCCGGACCGCCTCCTGCCCTTTGTTTGCGTTGATCCCCGAGCGCAGCAGGCGGCTGCGGAAGTGGAGCGTTGTCTGGTTGGCGGTATGAGAGGTGTAGGTGAGTTGGCTTTTTACACCGAGGTTTTAGACTCCAGCGTTGTGGACATGCTGGAGCCAATTGCCTCCAGTTGCCGCAACTACCGCGTGCCTCTCATGCTCCATACCAATGAAAGGGTTGGACACTGGTATCCCGGCAAGGCTGAGGTTTCCTTAAAAGTCATCTATGAGCTGATTCGAGCCTTTCCTGATAATCGCTTTATTTTGTGCCACTGGGGTGGAGGCCTTTTTGTTTATGAGTTACTGAAGAAAGAAGCTCGAGAGGTTCTCTCACAAGTCGCTTATGATACCGCTGCGTCCCCGTTCCTTTATGATCCGGCAATCTATGCCGTCGCAGTAAAGATCGTTGGTGCCCAGAGAATTCTTTTCGGGAGCGATTATCCGCTTATTCTGCCTGAACGCTATTTCGAGGAAATGGCTGGGGCTGGTCTGAGTGCAGAAGATCAAGCCTGGATAAAAGGACGCTCAGCCAGTAAATGGCTGAATCTCGAAGACAGTTAGTGTCCAGGCCAGAAAGGAAAGCACAATGGAGTCTTTGAAAAGCACTCTCAAAGGAGCGCTGGAAGCAGAACTGGCCCGCATTCCCCAGCCGTTCCGACACGGGCCTGTGATTCACCAGACAATCAAGTGTTTTCTTTACGGTATGGTAAAGGAAGCTGACCTTTGGCCGATTCCGGACTTCAAGCCTCCTCGGATGCGCGACGGCGGTTTCATAGATCTCATCGGCGTTGATTCCAGCAATGCTGCGAAATATGCATTTGCTGTTGGCCCGGTGGTGGAGTTGAAGGCAGTTAAAAGCCTGGAAGCTCTTGATTTAGAGGAGAAGTGGATCATAACCTTTTCGACTCTTACTAAAAAGGTGAAAGAGAGCACATTTTTTCTCAAGCCGACCATTGAGCACCTGCACCTAGAGCAGAAGTAGAGACTGCCGTCAGAGAGCTTCAGTCTATACTTGGAGCAATTGGGCGCTAGAGTAGAGGTTGTTCAATATCGAAAACCTGGTCCTTCCCCGCGTAGCGGGATCTTCTAAGGGTCAGTCCAAGATCCAGCCTTGCGGGGGTCAGAGTTCAATGGCTTTGCCGGTCAAGATTGCGAGTTTTTATGGAGGTTTCAGGTGTCGGGTGTCAGGTGTCAGGAAAAAAGCATAGAAGCTGAAGCCTGAACATTGGACACTAAAACCTGAGATTTGGTGCTTGGAATTTGATATTTTTCAATGCTCCATCACTCCAAGGGGTGGCTCTCGCTTCTTGCTCTGCGAGGGATCTCCTCCATGCGTTATGGAAAGCTGTCCTCTTAATCTTCCCTGTGTGTAGGAAAGCGGCGCGACATTCGACTATTACATTGGACACATAAATTGGACAGCCGATACTGCCCTCCACGGCTAAAGTAAAGGAAAATTTAAAGAATACGGAGCTTGTTAAAAAGTTAACAAGCTGAAAACAAAGGATTTTCTCCTTGACTTTGCGGAGTCTTTGTGGAATACAGAATCAATACGCGCTCTAGGTAGAATAGACTTTTCAAGGGTTTCAGGTCCACTTCCGCATCAAACTACTATCTGTACCGATTTTCATATCTGCGTGTCGAGGTCGAGACAAATGACATACCCTCTCGGTAGGGATAAAGGCAAACCTACCAGGGCGCAGGCGCTGAAGAGGCGCTGGTATAATGAAAGAAAGTGAAGGGGGGTGATAAGAAAGTCCGTCGAGAGCAGGCAGCTCTTTCGTGGGCTGCCGGTCGATCGGTACCATCTCTTTGACTTGGTGACTTTTTTATCTCCTTATAGTGATGGTAAATTCGATCTCGCATCTTGAACTGTCTGATCACATTAATCATGAAATATAGTTAGCGGCGGATTTAGTCTAGACAATGGTTCGCCTGGGCCATGGGAGATGGCACGCGGATGCACCGAACCCGATCGGTTCGTGAGACAGAATCCTCAGCATCCGGCGCTAAGTACAATATAATCTTCTTTCCATGCGCCTGTTCCTCCTTACCGTGGAACAATTTAATTCCTGGCTTCAACTTAGGTTTAGCCAAGAGGCCCCAGGAAGTAATACCAGAGAAAAGGCGAGACGAGTTGCCCTCAGGATGGTCAGAGGGATTGTATCAGACATAAACTGGACTAAGAATATTTAGGAGGAAGCATTATGACTATAGGTTTTGGAAAGTATGCAATAGGACATAACCAACCGGTAGACAAGCTTCCCGGACGAGCGTGGCTGACTATTGCCGCTGGTACCACCATCAACCTCTGTCTGGGTTGTTTGTACGCTTGGTCGGTATGGCTGAAATACCTCACCGACGAGAGCTACATGTTGGCTCACGGCTGGGCCGGAGCGATGACCGCGGAGCAGGCCTCCAACCCCAAATCAATGTGTATCTTGGTATTCGCGCTGCTCATGATCCCCGGTGGTAAGATCCAGGATAAGTACGGACCGACAGTCTCTGCCACCATCGGCGCCCTCTTCATGGGGCTGGGTATGATTATTGCGGGAACGATGAAATCATACGCTGGTATTCTGTGGGGATTCGGAATAGGCGGCGGTATCGCCATGGGCGTCGCTTATGCCGCTCCGGTGCCCGCGACGGGCAAGTGGGTCGGCCCGCACCAAAGGGGGTTCACTTTGGGTCTTACGGTCGCTGGTTACGGAGGCGCGGCTTTCTACGTGTCTCCGCTGATCAAGTGGATGATCGTAAATCAGTCCCTGTCATCCTCCTTCACGGTACTGGGAGTCGCCTACCTGATCGTCATCTTCTTTTGTGGCCTCCTGTTGAAATGGCCGGAGCCGGGCTACGTGGCACCGCCACCGCCTGAAGCGTGGGCTCAGGCCCAGGCTGCTAAGGGAACGGCGACTACAGTGGACTGGGTCGCGGGAGATATGGTCAAGACCTGGCAGTTCTACGCGCTGGTCCTTCTGTTCTGCTTGAACACCCAGGCGGGTCTGCTGATCATCGGCCACGCCGCCAAGTTCATCAAGCCCATGCTGGCCTCGGGCTTCATCCTGGTGTCAGCCGGTGGCGCCTTGAACGCCCTCGGCCGTGTAGGCACCGGCAAGTACTCGGATGCCATCGGCAGGGACAAGGCCTACATGATCAATGCCGCAGCGGCAGCAGTCTGCATGTTCGCACTGCCCTCGGTGATCGCGGCCAAGTCGCTCTTCCTGGCGTTTCTGTTCTGCATGATAGCCTACTGGGTATACGGAGGCGGTCTCGCCCTGATGCCTTCCTACA
>CAMYLW010000139.1 GCA_947259475.1 Thermodesulfobacteriota bacterium | reverse complement strand
TTAGAGGTTTGCGGCAAAAAAGGAATCCTTTTGGTGGCTTATTTCTTCTGCCTCCAACCTTAAGGCCCGCAGCGCCGCTCCTCCAGCCTCAAACTGGTCGTGAGACCTCTTAGGTCTTACGACCCTTGTTATACCGCACTCTCCAAAGCTGCACGCATCGCTTCCATTTCACCTTCTGCGTAAGGACGCACCGGAGGCCAGGCCATGACGCCATCCCCAAGGTTTCTGGGAATCAGGTGAAAGTGAGAGTGATCGATGAGCTGGCCTGCAGCGCGGTCATTATTTAGCAAAATGTTAAAACCCGCAGAATTGAGTTTGGATTTGACAGCCTCACCGATCTTTTGCAGGGCTTGGCCCAATGCAGCGATTACGTCTGCTGGCATTTCAGGAAAAGTGTCGTAATGAGCCTTGGGGATTACCAAGGTGTGACCCTTGCTTACCGGATTGATGTCCAGAAATGCAAGGACAGTCTTGGTTTCGAAAACTTTTGCTGAGGGGATTTCACCGCGAATGATCTTGCAAAAGATACAATCTTCCATATTACATACCTCCAGAAACCCTTTCCAAATGTACAAATAGATTGCCGCCAATGTGGTTAAAGCAATTGAGATTCTACTTGGCAGGTGCGAGCACTGTCAAATGAAGTTTGTCAGTGGTCCGTTGCAGGTGGTCAGTTGTGTTTTTAACTCGATAGGTTCTACACATAACGCACAGAGTGCGGATTAGATTTAGTTTGCATATTTTCCAATAGAATATTAAATGGTAAACGGTTTCAGGAAGGATTAACCTATGGGACAATTCTAATACAACGGACCACGGACTACGGACAACGGACCACATGTAATGAGGGAAAGGCAACGAAAAGGATTGAATAAAAAACGGTGCTTCGCTAGACGCAACCTAGATTTCCACTATGAGGGAGCTTAACATGCGAACGGATCTCAAGAAAGAGGCCCGACAAATTTTCGAAGCTGGACTGCGTGCTGTAGACCCGAATGAAGCTGTCAAGCGGTCTCTGACCCTGGAGGGAAATACGCTTTTGCTTGGCGAGCAAGAACTGGATCTGGAGGACTTTGAAGGAATATGGGCCATAGGCGCGGGCAAAGCCTCAGCAGCGATGGCTCAGGCAGTGGAGGAAGTGCTGGGGGATCGGATAAGCGGAGGGTTGGTAATTGTCAAATATGACCATCTGGCACCTCTGCAAAAGATCCGCTTAATGGAGGCGGGACATCCCACTCCAGATGAAAATGGCTGGCGAGCCACCCAAGAACTGGTAAGCCTGGTGAAAAAACTGGGGCGACAAGACCTGGTGCTTTTCTTGCTCTCTGGAGGCGGCTCAGCTCTCCTTCCAATGCCGGTAGAGGGGATCACCCTGGATGAGAAAATGGCCACCACCAACCTGCTAGTCAAAGGGGGGCAACTGGCACGGTTGGCGCATCCGTCTACTTTGATCTCTCTTATCCTTTCTGATGTTGTTGGAGATCCCCTAGACGTGATTGCCTCGGGACCCACTGTGGGGGATCCCACCACCTACAAGGAATGTCAGGAAGTCTTGGATCGCTATGCTCTCAAAGACAAGTTGCCGGCCTCAGTGAAATCTCACCTGGAAGAAGGAATAGAAGGAAAGGTTCCGGAGACACCGAAGCCGGGTGAACCAATATTTTCACAAACTTTATCCATCCTGGTGGGAACCAATATGCAAGCGTTGAAGGCTGCCGCAAATCAAGCTGAAAAGCTCGGTTATACGAGCCTTATCCTCTCTTCATTGATCGAGGGTGATACAACGGAGGCGGCTCGTTTTCACACGGCCCTCGCTAAAGAGATTGTTATGAGCGGTCATCCTGTGGTTCGACCTGCTTGCCTCATTTCCGGGGGAGAGACAACGGTGGTGGTGCGAGGCCAAGGAAAAGGTGGACGAAATCAAGAATTTGCTCTGGCTGCTGCTCTCGACCTTGAAGGGCTGAAAGGGGTTTGCCTGCTTTGCGGTGGTACTGACGGTACAGACGGCCCCACTGACGCCGCTGGGGCAGTGGTGGATGGCGACACGGTAGCCAGGGCGCTGGCGAAAGGACTAAATCCAAAAGAGTTCCTTGCGGAAAACAACTCATATCATTTTTTTCAACACCTCGATGACCTGCTATTGAATGCATCATCGATGTTTTTCCGTAATCTGCAGAGGGTCAACGAAAAAACGTAAACTGACGGCGGTTGAGCTCTTGACAAGCCTGAAAGAAGTATTATCTGAAAGACCCGCTTTTCGGGAGGCCTTGTGCTTGCTGGCAAAAACGGGATAAAATAATTTGGCTGGCGATAAAGCCAAGACCTTATAACAGGACTCGGAACGAATTTTGCTCTAACATTGTGGGGCAATCTCTGGCGCAAGAAAGAGTGAGTAAAAGCTATAGTGATGGCACAGTCCGATAATAAATCAACTCTTATGACCTGGATGAAACTGGCGAGCTTGACCATCCTTTGTCTAGCTCTGGTGGCTGGAGCAGGTTGTGAGCAGCTAACCCCGCAGAATGAGTTGGGGATTATAAAGGCCAGGGGCGAGCTCCGAGTGCTTATCCGTAACAATGCCACCTGCTATTACGAGGGCCCCACGGGATTTGCGGGCTTTGAATACGAGCTGGCCAAAGCCTTCGCTGACTATCTGGGTGTGAAGCTGGTCTGTGTTGTCACCCACAATTTCAAGCAAATGATCCCCTCCCTACTTCGCGGTGATGCTGACCTCATCACCGCAGGCTTTACCGTCACAGAACAGCGAAGACGAAAAGTGGCATTCGGGCCTGCTTATATGGAAGTCCAACAGCAGGTGGTGGGGCGACTGGGAGGACCGTCACCTGACAAGGTGGACGATCTCATTGGTCATCCTTTATGGGTAAATGCCGGCACCTCATATGAGGAACGGCTGAGACAGCTCAAACAGCAATATCCTGGATTGTCGTGGATGCCGGTGTCGGGTTACGAGACCGAGGAAATCCTAGAGATGGTCTGGCAGGGAATAGTACCACTTACCATAGCTGATTCGAACATCGTTGCGGTTAATCGGCGCTATTATCCCCAGTTAAGAATTCACTTTGCAATTGAACAAGGCCAGCGGCTGGCGTGGGCCCTGCATCCGCAGCACCAGCACCTTTTGACAGCAGTTGAAAGATGGTTCGCCCAGCCGGAAACCGCTGCTTTGCTCCAGCGTCTCAAACAACACTACTATGGGCATCTCAAGGTTTTTGATTATGTGGATCTGGTGCAATACCACAACAGGGTGCGTCAGCGTTTGCCGCGGTACCGCGATCACTTCGAAGAGGCCGCAGAAAAGCATGGGTTGGATTGGCGGCTTGTGGCAGCGCAGTCCTATCAAGAATCGCACTGGGACCCAAAGGCGGTGAGTTTTACCGGGGTCAGGGGTTTGATGATGCTTACCCAGGAGACCGCTGAAACCCTAGGCGTGAAAAGCAGGGTAGATCCCCGCCAATCCATTGAAGGTGGTGTCCGCTACTTGGCTCAGATACACAAACGCATTGGCGAGGATGTGTCCGAGCCGGATCGGACATATATGGCTCTGGCTGCCTACAATGTAGGTTGGGGGCACCTTGAGGACGCAAGAATGCTGGCCGAAAGACAGGAGAAAGATGTAAATAGCTGGCAGGATGTGAGCGCTATGCTGCCGTTACTGCGTCAGAAGAAGTATTACCGCAACCTGCCCCATGGATATGCTAGAGGAACCGAACCAGTCAGATATGTGGACCGAATCAAGACCTACTACGGGATCCTTGTTCAGTCCAGCGAGCAGACTCCAGAAAAATCCAGGCAACTTACTGCAATGGACAGGACCTTGCAGTCAAGTGGCCTCAATCCTCCAATGTAAGAAAATTCATTGCACGAAATCTAAAGGTGTCAGGTGTCGGGTGTCAGGTGTCAGGAAAAAACCTAGAAGCTGAAACCTGTCGAAGATCCCGTCTGAAGCGAAGCGGCAGCGGGAAACACTGAAACCTTAGTCATTGTAATTTGTAATTTGTGATTTCAGAAACTTGTCCCTTGTCATGGTGCCCCCCTTGGCTCCATTGGTTTGCGCATCAGTAGAGCGGGCGTCTCTGCCCGCTTTCCTTTGACATCCACGGAGGCCTGTCCTACTCATGTCCGAACCAGAAAGTAAAAGATACCTTCGACGATTGTCGTGAGCACCCCATACTTGAGAGCTAGATAGACGAAAGGTAGGACGATAAAGATGCCGTAGCGCCCTAATCGCAGGTAGGATTCTCTCAGTCTAACCGGAAGCAGGCCCGCTAAAAGCTTAGAGCCATCCAGAGGGGGCACCGGCAAGAGGTTGAAGAGGGCAAGGATAATATTTATGTAGCAGGAAAAAACCAGGACGTCGACCAACAGTGGAACCGTTGAGGCTGGTAGGTAACGAAGTCCCAGAGCAAAGAGTACAGCCAGGGTGATATTGGTGAGGGGTCCAGAGGCAGCCACCAGCATCATTGCTTTATTTGGCTCCCTCAGAAGGTGAGGATTTACCGGAACCGGTTTGGCCCAACCTATCAGTATGGGAGATTGAGTGAGGTGGAGAAGCAGAGGCAAAACCACTGTTCCGAACGGGTCAATGTGTTTGATCGGGTTTAAGGTAAGGCGGCCGGCGTCGCGCGCAGTAGGATCACCCAGACGAAGCGCGATGTAACCATGGGCCACTTCATGCAATATTACGGAAAATAGAAGCACTACAAGGATCATTATTACTTGGATAGGTGAAAAAGGCATAGTGTATATCTTTCTCCAGGATAATTTCTTACAACATCCACAGCATAAGACTGGTCTCGTGGGACGTCAAGTAACCATTGTTAAATTCTTTTTCAGGCTGCAAGGAGAGCTTGTCTCTCTTGCCTAATCTTAGGGCTTATTATAAGATGCCTTCATGTATCGCTAATCCAATTGACTGACAGCTAGATTATCCGTGCCTTACACTCTTCTCCTACTCCTGATTTATTTAATTTGCTGCCAGTAAAATAGGAGCTTGCCATGCAGGTATTTGTCACAGGAAGTACAGGGTTTGTAGGCAATCATGTTTTAAATACTCTTCTGGATCGGGGCCACCAAGTGCGAGCGCTGGTGCGACCGGGTTCGGAGTACAAGTTGAAGCAACCGGATAAGGTAGAGGTAATCACAGGTGATGTTACTGAAAGTGCTGATCTGATTCAGGGTATGAAAGGATGCGATGCGGTCATCCATCTGGTGGGTATCATCCGAGCCTTTCCAAGTAAGGACATTACCTTTGAGCGGCTGCACACTGAGGCCACGGCCAATGTCATCGAAGCTGCCAAAGAAACAGAGGTTCCGCGGCTCCTTCATATGAGTGCCCTGGGGGCCAGTGAAGATGGCTCCACTCCATACCTGCGTACCAAATTCGCCGCTGAAGAGCTCGTGCGTCAGAGCGGGCTGAACTACGCTATCTTTCGCCCTTCCCTAATCTTTGGCAGGGGTGGGGAAGCGATAAAGATGTTCGGGGATATGGTAAAGAAGTACGTGGTTCCCATCATCGGGGATGGCCAATACCGTTTTCAGCCGGTTAGCGTTACCACAGTAGCTCAAGGGTTCGAGAAGGGGCTTGACCCGGAAACCGCTAAGGATCAGACGCTGGATGTGGGCGGTCCCGACAACGTAACTTTCGATGAAATCATGGATGCTCTGGCCCGGGTGATGGGTAAGTCCATCGTAAAGATTCACATGCCGGTTCTGCCCTTACGACTGGCCACTTCTGCGCTCCAGCACGCTCCTGGATATCCCCTCACCACGGATCAGATTACCATGCTGCTGGAGGGCAGCACCTGCGACGAGAAACCTTTCTACGAAGCTTTAGGGCTCACTCCAATTCCTTTGGAGCAAACCCTGAGGGAAGCAGTCTGGTAGGGGCTCTTGCTCTTGGCAACCCCGTGACACGGCGATACGGAGACGCGGCGACACGGAGATGGCTTTTGCTCCTGAATTTTTCTCGCCGTATCTCCGTGTCTCCCCTTCCCCGTGTCGAACCACCTCCCACAGCTTTCCAATGGGTTACAGAGGGCGTGGTCCAATGGCTAAAGGACTGCCTTTCTAAACTCTTCCCATCCTACTCTATTGATGAGCGCTCCTAATCGTTCCCCACTTTTGACGTTGGCTTTGTAGAAATTGACAATAACTCCAACGAGGTTCAGTACCTGCTCAGCATCGAGACCGTTGGTTAGATCACGGGCGAGTTGAGGGTGGCGACCCAGTTTGCCACCAACCAGAACTCTGTAACTGTTGGCTGTAGTGCTAATTGCGCTGCTGGGGCACACTCGGGCACAGACACCGCATTCAACGCAGAGATCTTCCTCTATTGACACCAGAAATCCGTCATCTAATAGTATGGCTGATTCCTGGCAGACAGCCTCACACTCACCACAAGCAGTGCACTCCTCGGTCTCACAAGAAATATGGGCCTGGCCGATAATACCGATATCTTTAATTTGTGGCTGGGAGCAAGCATTGGGACAGTCTGCCAGAGTTACCCGAAGCTGGTGATGTAACTTCACATGGTCGCCCAATTGCGAACGGAGAAAGCTGAGCAGGTCTGCCTTTTCCAGCAGACTTTCAAGGTTGGAAACCAGGTCCGCTGAAGTGACTACGGCGTTCTGGCAGCCACTGGAGCCAAAACAGGCCTCGACGCTATAGCCTTTGACTCCCTCGCTAAGACGTTTCAGATGATTCCGCTTGCTCTCTTCCAGATCGGTCTTGGTGACGCGATTCCGCCCGGCAGCGGCGACCTCTTCTTCCACTTTTTTGCGCACCTTGGTGCGGACAAAAAACGGAACGCGGCGGAGTGCCTTTTCAGCCTCACTGTCCCAGGTCATATTCATATGCGCACAGCCCTCCTCAATACCAATTGGCAATTCTGGAGGAATTCTAATCAATAGAATCGCAGATGACAATGAGCCCTCGGCCATGGAGTAGTGGAGTAGGGGTAATTTCGGATTTCGGATTGAAAAAGATGAAATGCAAATCAGAAACTCAATTTGAAGTCCACAATCCGCATTCCCAAATCTACAATCGTTACTACCCGTATAATCTCAGCGGTTCCCCATAGAGCTCAATGTTTCCAGCTTCATTGAACCGACCCTTGATGCAGGAGATATATTGCATGCCCCTCGTCAGCATCAGATGCCAGGCCTCAGGAATGTCATAGAAGCCTTCTGCTGAAGCGGCCAGTACTGAGTGATCGCACGATAAGGATAAACTGGTCAGCGCTTCGTCAGCATCAAAGGTCATTGGTAGCGTATTGCTGTCGGTGAGATAGACTATTAACCCTTTCTTCATATTCTCTCCTCCTTTTAGTTAGTGTCCATCCGAAAATCAGAGATTCTCGGATGGAGCTGTCAGCAGTCAGCCATCAGCCCCACCAAAAAAGTGTTCCCCAAAGACACCCACCGTCTGCCCACGGTGGGCGCCTTCAGGAAAGATGGGGGTTGAGGTTGGTGCCAAAAAAAATCCCTAAGCTGTCTCCAGCTTAAGGATTGCACCCAGTTTACTTTGTCCTTAAGGATAGTCGATCCCAGCCATGTCCGCGTGGCCTGTACTCGACTAGCACCTGGGCAGGTCTTCTGGCTCTCGGATCATCCTACTTGCCGCGCCTTCCCATCTCGCTCGAACGTGACAGTGGCTAAACCCGGATGTTTCATGAATCACTTGCTGCGACCACGGATATGGCCGTCCTCCCTGGCGTCCTC
>CAMYLW010000138.1 GCA_947259475.1 Thermodesulfobacteriota bacterium | reverse complement strand
ATTAGTTGATTCGTTGACGACATTAAAAGCTATGAAATTGCAGGATCGCGGCTGCCTGCCCGCAACGCTCTCGCTTGCGAGGCGGGCGGGGAAAGCCGCTCCCACAGGAGAATATTTGTCTTCTGTCATTTTTTTTCTGTTCTCCGTCCTCTGACCTCCGACCTCCGTCCTCTGCCTACTGCTCTCTGCCCGCTGTATTTCCCTATGCTCCATGCTCTATGCCCTATGCCTTCCGCAATCCGAAATCCCTTCGGGGATGGGCAAAGCCCCTCAGGGCCCGGATTCTTTACTCCTCGGTTCTTTGATTCCTGCATCAGGCTACTGCAAAGTTTGCAGATACTAATAATTCTGATATTATTGCAAAAATTTGGTTTATAGGTGGTCTCAAACTTAGATTTAAGGATTGCTGCTAGGTTTGCAGATAATTTCTTGGCGCCAATTTGACTGCCTGAAGCCTTGCCTTATAATAAACTGTTGTCATTAGCTAAAATGTTTGATGGCATTTTGGGCCTCGGTGGCACCGTCCTTGCTAAAATGATCTATGGAGATGAGGTCTATCCCTATCGGGCTCCAGGAACCAGGGTTTCACATTAGTTGTTGCACAGACTCCCTCTGCGGAACTTCTCGTGAGACGAGGCTTGACTGTTGACAAAACACTCCGCCAAAGACGGTATTGCTCGCTCCCTAAGAAATCGGTTGCTCGAATTCTTTCGCCGCTATCAACTGAGCGATCAGACTTTTTTAATAATCGTGGCCGTGATAGTGGGCTTTCTGGGAGGTCTGGGGAGCATCGGTTTCGAATGGATGATAGAAATCGGTCAGCATTTCTTCTTCGAAATCGTTCCTGACCTGGTGGGAAACCCCAAGTGGCTTGTCATCTTAATACCTGCCTTTGGAGCCTTCTTTCTGGCTCCTCTCATCTACTTTTTTCCAGTTGAGGCCAAGAGCGACGGTGTCCCGGCCACCATGGAAGCTGTGGCCCTGAAAGGCGGCATCATCAAGGTACGTACCTTTTCCACACGGATGTTGGCCTCGGCCATTACCTTGGGTTCAGGCGGCTCCGCCGGAAAAGAAGGACCCATCATTCAGATCGGCGCCTCCATTGGTTCTGCGGTAGGCCAATTCTTCAAGGTATCTGGGGAGCGGATGCGGGTGCTGGTGGGCTGCGGGGCTGCGGCCGGCCTTGCCGCCATATTCAACGCTCCCATCGCTGGGGTGCTTTTTGCACTGGAGGTGGTGCTGGGCGAGTTCAATCTGCACAGCTTCAGCCCTATCGTTATCTCATCAGTAGTGGCCACTGCCGTTAGCCGGGCCTGGTTGGTCCATGGTGCGGCTCTGAAACTCCCACCCTACATGATGTTCAGTTACTGGGAGATTTTTTTCTATGCAATTCTCGGCATTGCCGCCGGGTTTGTCTCGGTGTGGTTTACCAAGACCCTGCATGGGATGGAGAAGCTGTTCGAGAAGTTCGCTCCGGTCAAGACTCATTGGCAACCCATACTGGGCGGTCTGGGAGTGGGAGCTATCGGCTTCTTTTTTCCTCAGATTCTCGGTTGTTCGTATGATCCTATCACCCAGGCGATTCAGGGTGATTTCGTCTGGCAGACCCTGTTGGCTCTGCTGGCCTTAAAAATTGTTGCTACTGCTCTTACTTTAGGATCCGGAGGCTCGGGCGGCATTCTCTACCCCTGCCTTTTTATGGGGGCTACGCTCGGAGGTGTTTTAGGGCTGGTATTTAATATTCTGGCGCCCAATATTGCCCCCCACGCCGGAGGTTATGCCCTGGTCGGCATGGGTGCGGTGCTGGGAGCTGCGGTCCAGGCCCCCATGGCTGCCATCATGATGGGCTTCGAGTTGACCGGCAGTTACGCGGTTATTCTGCCGCTGATGACTTCCTGTGTTTTGGCCACTGTAGTCCACCGTAGACTTATGCGTCACTCCATTTACACCCAAGTTCTGATTGATCGCGGCATCGACATCTCGGCCGGCCGGGAGATGGGGATTCTCACCAGCCTCACCGCACGTGACGTCATGGATCACCAGGTGTCTAAAATACCCGGAACCCTGCCATACAATGAGGTAATGCAGCTTTTCCTCGGAGGGCGGGGCAATTATCTTTATACTACGGACGAGGATGACAACCTGTTGGGAGTTATATCTTTTCAGGACCTCAAAGAGTTCATTTACGACGATCAGCTCAACGGGCTGGTGTATGCTAAAGATCTGGCCAATACCGATGTGGTTTATGTCACCCCAGATGAGACTTTGGCTTCTTCCCTGAACAAGTTCAGCTACATTGATATGGAAGAGCTTCCAGTAGTGGCGAGTGGTGATGGATTTCGTCGGCTCCTCGGGGTCATTACCCGAAACGATCTCATGAAGATTTACCGGCAAGAGATGCTGAAACGGGTTATGATTAAAACGTAACCAAGAGACAGGAGCGGGCTAGGGGGCGGGGTTTATCCCCGCCCGCTACTTATGTCATGGCGAGCGCTAATGGGGAGGGGATTAACCCCTCCCCTTGTACGTTTGTTATGTTGTCTCGCGAGCATACTGCGAACCAAAACACTCATGCCCAAATCGATAGATAAGTTCAAACAAACCATTTACCAGTATTACACTGAGCACCGCCGTGAGATGCCATGGCGAGTCAGCCGCGATCCGTACCACATCCTTGTTTCAGAGATTATGTTGCAGCAGACTCAAGTGGGGCGGGTTTTGGAAAAGTATGAGCAGTTCATTTCGACGTTTCCAGATTATAATGCAGTTTGTAAAGCTCCACTGCAAGAGATATTGAAAGTTTGGCAGGGGCTGGGCTATAACCGCAGGGCGATCGCTCTGCAGAGAATCTGTCGACTGGTGGTCACTAAATATGGTGGTGTGCTCCCTAGCTCCGCAGAGACGCTGCAGACGTTCTCGGGAATCGGTCCGGCCACAGCCGGGGCAATCTGTGCCTTCGCTTTCAATCAGCCTACGGTCTTCATTGAGACCAACATCCGCAGGGTATTTATTCACTTCTTTTTTCCGAGTAAGAATGGAGTCAAAGATGAAGAGATCCTGCCCCTGGTGGAAGGAACCCTGGATACTCGCAGTCCGCGGAGGTGGTACCATGCTCTCATGGACTACGGTGCCATGCTCAAGAATGAGAAGCACAATCCCAATCGGCGAAGCGCTCACTATAACAGGCAGGCTCCGTTTCAGGGCTCAAACAGAGAGATTCGCGGACTGCTTCTCAAGACCTTACTTGAGAGACCTGATCTCACAGAAGTGGAACTGATTCGACTAGTGGGAAAGAGTTCAGAACGGGTGCGGCCGATTATCATTCAGCTTACAAAGGAGGGCTTTCTTGTCAGGGCGGGAAACCGTTTGAAAATTTCGCCCTGATAATGGAAAGATCACACCTCAATTCACGCTCTGCGTTTTTACCCAAAAGTGACCCGGTCTAAAATGGGTAAAATGTTTTTGGGTTGTCAATCATTGCAGCAATAACCTTTTGTTTGGTTCTTTCTTTTTTCTTGAATCATTAGCCCTCTGTAGGTAGACTGCACGATAATATTTCTTCTCCTTCGAGCGCACGACATCACCCATCGCTGGATATTCCACTATTGAAATAGCTATGAATTTGGCATGAAGATACTGGAGCTCTGATGCTTTTATTATCTCTTCGGGATATCCTGATGGTAAATTGTATGGTGAGAGAAGGTTTATCGATAACAGGTTTATCAAAGGAGGTGTGTTATGCCAGGACCTGAAAGATCAGTTGCACTAGGTTTTGTAGATCTGTCAGGAGATAAGCGTCCCAAGCGTGACAAGGCTTATGACATAATTGAAGCTTCGAGTGCCAAGCTTGAGGACCTTCCTTTCCCCGAAGACACTGAATTTCGCAGGCTGAGTCTGGATATCTACAACTTCTATGTGGAAGATCTTCCCGACTTCACCTCTAACAACGAAGGCATGATGAAACTTCAGGTCAACACGCGGAATCCGCAAGATCTTACCGAAATTCCAACTGATATGACCTTTGTTACCAAATTTCATGCGAAAGATAAAAGCTACGCACCAAGTTTTCTCTATCGCGGCGTGTTCCGTAACGTTCTGTTTCGAGAGTGGTTTAATCTCAGGATAGACCTTTACGAGTTGGATACAGATGCGGACGTCTATTATGACAAGATAAGGTCCGTAATTGATGGCGTTCCAGAGATAAGAAATCTTGATGTATTGGCTGGAATCCCGTACGTTGGCGTCGCGACCAAGCTATTTGATGGAATCATCAGGACTTTCGGAAGGAATCCAGATGACCATATTTGGGGAGAGTTCCCCACGCTCCAATTAGTCCCGGTGGTAGGCGGTGCTTTCCTGCGAAGCGGTATCTATGTACTGTTCGAGAAGAAAAACATTAAAAAGAAGAAAAAGGTTCCGGTGGAGGCACTTGGATACAAGAACGGAGAGGTTTTTATCAAGAAGGGGCTTACTGTAGATCGTCCCAATCATCTTCTCTTCGGAGTTCTGATCCAAGCGCATCAGGCGTAATGGTGACTCAGGGAGTCTCCTTACATGGAGGGAGGAAGGATGGCATATCATTTTAGGAACCTTGTTTTTGAGGGGGGCGGAGTAAAGGGAATCGCTTATGTGGGGGCAATGAAGGTCTTAAAGGAAGAAGGCATTCTCCCAAACATAAAAAGAGTAGGTGGGACCTCGGCTGGAGCCATCAATGCGACTCTGTTTGCTCTCGGTTTTAGCAACATCGAGACGAGAAATGTTTTGAAGAAGCTGGATTTCAACAACTTCATGGATGACAGCTGGGGTGCGGTTCGGGATACGAAGCGACTTGTAAATAGGTTTGGTTGGTATAGAGGCGA
Source organism: Thermodesulfobacteriota bacterium (assembly GCA_947259475.1). Lineage (GTDB taxonomy): Bacteria > Desulfobacterota > Syntrophobacteria > BM002 > BM002 > BM002. The sequence continues at coordinate 767 of CAMYLW010000138.1, read as the reverse complement.
TTTTTTCCATGAATGGATCGGCGGGCACATCAAGAAAAAGCTGGGCGGTCCTTATGCAACTTTTCAAGATCTCAAAGAGGATGGCAAGCCAGAGCTTTATGTGTATGGCACAAATCTGAGTACCCGATTTGGGGAGGTCTTTTCCCACGAGCACACCCCGAAAACTCGTATTGCTGACGCGGTGCGGATCTCAATGTCGATTCCTTTGTTTTTCTCAGCAGTAAGGAACGCAAGAGACGACGTCTATGTAGATGGGGGCGTGCTTAATAACTATCCAGTAAAGTTGTTCGATCGGGAGAAATACATCAGCCCGGAGAACCAGAAGAAGATGGCGATAAAAACAGACTATTACGAGGATGAGAACAAACGTTTTCTAAAAAAACACCCATCGAGCAGTCCATATGTTTACAACACTGAGACACTGGGCTTTAGACTTGATTCCAAGCAGGAAATTGGTGCCTTCCGCTACGGAGCCGAACCGGCACATTACGAGATCGATGATTTTTTTGATTACATCAAGGCTTTGATAGCTACCATCATTGAGGGTCAAGGAAATACCCATCTTCATAGCGACGATTGGCAGCGGACAATTTACATTGACACCCTCGGCGTCGGAACCACTGATTTCGATTTGTCCTACATGATGAAGAAGAAACTAGAAGATTCCGGTATCAAAGGAGCCAAGGCGTATTTCAAGTGGTTCAATAGCTCTAAGAGTAATCCGGTAAATCGTCCCTAATTTTTATTAAAGGAGCTCAAATACGCGG
>CAMYLW010000137.1 GCA_947259475.1 Thermodesulfobacteriota bacterium | reverse complement strand
AGGCAAAAAGAAAGTCCAGGTCCGTTTTGCTGAGGATGCAGTGGATGAAGTTTTGCAGAGGGCTTTAGCCCAAAGGAAGAGTGCGACAAAAATTTGTCGCCAGGCATCCGCAGACTACGATTACGCTTTGAAACTGATCATGGATAAAACCGGCCAGCAAGAGTTCGTCATCACCAGGGAAGCAATCGAGGATCCCGAAGCTTTCATCAATGAGCTAATCCGGAGATCCTACGGCACCGCCCCATTCGCCCTTCAGGGTCCACGGGATAAGTAAACAATCCGGGCCCAAAGGCCCCGGCTTGGGGCTGCCCCCAAAGGGGCGGCTCAAGGCGCAGGGCACAAGGGAAAAACAATCAAATAAAACTTACTCTCTCCTTATAACTCATGGCGCAAAGGGCAAAGCGAAAGAGGGTTTAGTTCTTGACTCTGGATGTTCTTATTACATGTCAGAATTAGAGATCTGGTTGATCACAGGGAAAGCAAATGATCGGAATATCCAAACTTTACTGCGGCACAGTCGAACCATCCGACGCGCTCCGCTACGGACGTCAGTCACAACAGCTGCCCTCACATCTACTCCAATTCTCTAGTGACAAGAAACCGGTTGTGGTCTGGAATATCACTCGCAGTTGTAATCTCAAGTGTGTGCACTGCTATGCTCACGCCACTGATGAGGCCGCAAAGGAGGAACTCAGCACAGAGGAGGGTAAGCAGCTACTGGATGACCTGGCTGAGTTTGGGACTCCGGTGGTGCTTTTCTCCGGCGGCGAGCCTCTCGTTAGGAAAGATCTGGTTGAACTGGCCGATTACGCCGTCAAACGGGGCATGCGGGCTGTAATTTCCACAAACGGCACTTTGATTACCAGGTCCGCTGCCCAGGCCCTGAAGGAAGTAGGATTGTCCTATGTGGGCATAAGCCTGGATGGCATGCGAGAGGTTAATGACAGGTTTCGTGGGGTCAAAGGGTCTTTTGATCGGGCCATGGCCGGGATTGAACACTGCCAGGAGGCGGGCATCAAGGTGGGCTTGCGTTTTACCATTAACCGGATGAATACTGCCGAGATACCTGCCATTTTTGATCTTCTGGAAGAACGCGACATCCCTCGCGTTTGCTTCTACCACTTGGTCTACACTGGACGGGGAAGCGATCTGATCGAAGAAGACCTGAGCCACGAAGAAACTCGTCGAGTGGTGGATCTGATTATCGACCGCACCCACGATCTGCATGCGCGCGGCAAGCCGAAAGAGGTGCTTACCGTGGACAACCATGCTGACGGGCCGTATGTGTATTTGCGGATGCTCGAGGAGGAATCCTCACGAGCACAAGAGGTGCTGGAGCTGTTGAAAATGAATGAGGGGAACAGCTCGGGACGCGGCATTGGTTGTGTGAGCTGGGACGGCGAGGTACACGCGGACCAGTTCTGGCGGCACCATTCTTTTGGCAACGTGCGGGAACGACCATTTAGTGAGATTTGGACTGATATGTCAGATCCACTCATGGCTCGTCTGAAGGACAAAAAGCAGTACGTGACCGGCCGATGCGCCACCTGTCGTTGGCTGGATATATGCGCTGGCAATTTCCGTGTTCGCCCCGAGGCGGTGACAGGCGATCTGTGGGCGTCAGATCCGGCTTGTTATCTCACCGATGCAGAGATAGCGGAAACTATTTAAGAATTTCGGATTTCGGATTTCGGAATTAGGGAATTATTAAGATAAGGCTTCCTTCTTTTCCAAATACACGAATTCCTTAATTTTATCTATTTTAGGCACTTTAGCTCACTTTAGTACATTTTAGACATTTGTGAGGAGTAGTTATGTTTTTCCCCAAGTACAGGCCGCGGAGGTTGCGACGTGGCGGAATAGTAAGGCGTATGGTGCGTGAGACTAGCCTGTCAGCCAATGATTTCATCTACCCTTTCTTTGTGGTTCCCGGGAGTGGTGTCCGCAATCCTATAGGTTCTATGCCCGGAGTTTTCCAGCTGTCCGTTGATGAATTGGTGAAGGATGCGACCGAGGTGAGGGATCTGGGTATTCCTGCAATCCTGCTCTTCGGTATTCCGGAGGCGAAGGATGAGGTGGGCTCGGGGGCATATGCCCAAGAGGGGATTGTCCAACAGGCCGCCCAGGAGCTGAAGGAAAAGGTCAACGATCTCCTCGTGGTCACTGACGTTTGCATGTGTGAGTACACCAGCCACGGACACTGTGGGGTAGTAAAGGACGGGGACGTTGACAACGACGCCACCTTAGATCTTCTGGCGCGCACAGCTCTGTCCCATGCTGAGGCAGGGGCAGACATGGTAGCCCCCTCGGATATGATGGACGGTCGAGTAGGGGCCATACGAGACACCCTAGATGAAAATGGTTTCACCAACATTCCCATAATGGCCTATGCCGCGAAGTATGCCTCCAGCTTTTACGGGCCGTTTAGAGATGCCGCTGATTCTGCTCCCCAATTTGGGGATCGACACTCTTATCAGATGGACCCCGCAAACAGTAAAGAAGCCATGCGGGAGATCAGCCTGGATATTGAAGAAGGCGCTGATATTATTATGGTCAAGCCGGCGCTTGCTTATCTGGATGTGATTCGGCGGGCTAGCAAAGAGTTCGATCTGCCTTTGGCGGCTTACAACGTCAGCGGCGAGTATTCGATGATCAAAGCGGCGGCAGAGAAGGGCTGGTTGGACGGTGAGCGAGCAATGATGGAGGTCCTTACATCCATCAAGCGGGCCGGCGCAGATATCATTATTACCTACTTTGCCAAGGAAGCAGTTAAGAAGCTGAGTGAATAAGCTATCAGCGGTCAGCCATCAGCTGTCAGCTTTTGCTTAGAGCAAAGGAATAGATGAAGGCAATCTTTTTCTCCGTGCCCCATGCCCCATGCTCTATGCCCTATGCTCTTTGCGATCTCAGTGAGACATATAGGAAATAACATGAACAGTCATCCACATAAACATGCAAAACACGGTGAGCAGAAAGGCGACGGGCCGCTGCCTAGGCTGATTGCCTGGGAGCTGACCCGAACCTGCAATCTGAGCTGCGTCCATTGTCGGGCAGCATCCATCGACAAACCCTATCCAAATGAATTGACCACTGAGGAGTGTATGAATCTCTTGGATGAGGTGGTCTCTTTCGCCAGCCCCATCATGATTCTCACGGGAGGTGAACCCCTGTTGCGGCCGGATGTTTTCGAGATTGCCACCTATGGGACCCAAATAGGTCTGCGTATGGTTCTGGCCACCAACGGACTCCTCATTGATACGGAAACCACCAAACAGATGCGTGAGGCTTCCATTCAAAGAGTGAGCATCAGCCTGGATGGGGCCAAGGCTGAAAGCCACGACAAATTTCGCCAGGTTGCCGGAGCCTTTGCCGGGTCTTTACGAGGCATCGATCTCCTCAAGAAGGCTTCCATTGAGTTCCAGATCAATACCACCATAACCAGGGAGAACCTGCACGAACTCCCTGATATACAGAAGCTAGCAGAGGACCTGGGGGCGGCGGCGCATCATATATTTCTACTGGTGCCTACAGGACGGGGGAAAGATTTCAAGGAACAGGAGATCGCGGCCAAGGATTATGAGCAGACCCTTCACTGGTGTTATGACCAGAACGATAAGGTTGACATGCAGCTCAAAGCTACTTGCGCGCATCACTACTACCGAATTATGAGGCAGCGGGCAAAAGAGGATGGCAAAAAGATCACAGTAGAGAGCCACGGCATGGATGCTGTCACTCGCGGCTGTCTGGGAGGGACCGCCTTTCTCTTTATCTCCCACGTGGGGCAGGTTCAGCCCTGCGGCTATCTAGAGGTAGACTGCGGTAATGTCCGGCAGGCGCCCCTGGGGGAGATTTGTCGTGATTCGGAGGTGCTGAGGAATTTGCGTAACTTCGAATTATACCAGGGAAAGTGCGGGGTCTGCGAATATCGCCGAGTTTGCGGCGGTTGCCGGGCCAGAGCCTTTGAAGCCACTGGTGATTATCTGGAAGAGGAGCCACTGTGTACCTATGTGCCCAGCATAGAGTGAGAGGCTAGAAGCCAGGAGACAGAATTCAGAATTCAGGAGAAAAACAGAAAAAAAGAGTGTTTTTTCCTACTGGCTACTGGCTACCGGATTCTCTGATTGTAGATTGCGGATTTGATGAGTTGAGATCTGGAAAGGGAACGAATGCAGGATAAGCCTAGCAAGGGAAAGGAAAATAATGCGCTCATGGATGAGATGGATAGGATGATTCTCAACGAAATCCAATCTCATTTCCCCATTGAGGCAAGGCCCTATCAGGTGTTGGGTGAGAAACTGGGGTGCTCTGAAGAAGAGGCCTTGCAACGGGTAAAAGATCTAAAAGACAGAGAAGTTATCAGGAGAATCGGCGCCAATTGCAATTCCAGAAAACTGGGGTACACTAGCACCCTTTGCGCAGCCAAAGTTCCGTCCAGCCTGATGGCGCGATTCGTGGAGGTGGTAAACAGTTACATGGGGGTAACCCACAACTACCGCCGTGATCACGACTACAATATCTGGTTCACTCTCATTGCTCCTTCCGAGGAAAAAATCGAGCGTATTCTGGGCGAGATAATCGAGTTGACCGAGGTAGGAGAAGTCATTAGCCTCCCCGCAGAGCGTCTTTTCAAGATTCAAGTTGATTTTGAAGTTTAGCCCGCATTATTCACGAAAGACCTACTGTGACCACAGATATGGCCATCCTCTCGGGCGTCCTCGGACCTCGACCCCTGCGACGTACCGTTCAGGTACGCCTCGAGGTACGAGTCCCTGCGGTTGCCCGGCGGCATGCCCATCTTTGCGGTCTCGCTACGGAATTTCATGAAGAATGAGGGCTAGCGGTCAAGCAAGCATCCTTAGGCTCTCAAATTCCAATATCAAATGACCAAAACAGGTTTTGAATTTTGAATTTTGGTCATTGTTATTTGTTTGTTATTTGAGATTTGTGATTTGGAATTTTTGGTCACTCTAGCAGGCTGCCGCAAGGTGGAAAGAGTATGGAAGCCCCCTCGGGGGCAGTCCAAAGCCGGGTCCTTTGGGTCCGGATTCTTTACTCTCCTCATTCTTTTAGCGATTGGGAATGACCTGCTGGAGGCGGGTTACTTACCATTGCTATGGGAAATCGCGAACTCTGCTTTGTAAACCACCACTTGCCCTTTTCTACCTTTTATGGCCAGTGGTTGGAGCGGATCCAGTCCCACAAGTCCAGGAATCGAGTCCACAGAATCTGCTAGTTCATTAACTGTGGCCTCGCTCACCAGAACCTCTCCAGGACCTGCCAGATCCTGCAAGCGCTTGGCCAGATTTACGGCATCACCGATGTGCGTATAGGCAAGGCGCTCTTCTGTACCTATACTGCAAGCCGTAGCCATCCCGGTGCATACCCCAATGTGGATGCTTATCTCAGGTAACTCAAAGCGCTGCAATTCTCGCCGAATTTCATCCATTTTTCCCTGGATTTGGACGGCGGCTTCCAAGGCGTGGGAGGCATTTTCTTGAGCGGTGGTGGAATTGCCAAAGACCATCATAATGCCATCGCCCATAAACTTGTCCAGGCTACCACCATACTGAACCATTACGTTTTCGAGGGCAGCGTAGAAGGTGTTGACAATAAAGACCAGACTCTTCTGATCAAGTTTTTCTGAAAGGCCAGTAAAATCACTGATATCGGCGAAAAGGACTGAGACCTTTTGAGTTTGACCGGCTCGGGCCGGGAGTTCCCCACTTGACATAATGCGGTCTACTACATGTTTGGACACAAACCGTGATAGCATTGTGCGTCTGCGTTCTTCTCCGATGAGGTTCTCCTTGAGATCGCAAACGTATTTTTTGTAAGCAAGAAGTTGATTGCGGCGCTGCTCGGCTCTGGAAAGTGTTTCTTCGAAGGTGCTCAGGTCGAATGGCTTTCTCAAGAAGTCACAGACGCTCAGTTTGAGCGCATCTATGGCATTTCCCAAGGTACCGTAGGCCGAGATGATAATGGGAACCACATCCTCGCAGCGCTCTCTTACTTCTGTAATGAGGCTTATCCCATCCATGCCAGGCAACCTCAAGTCAGAAATTACCAAATCAACCTGGTCATCCCCCAGCTCTTCCAAACCTTTCTCCGCAGAGTCCGCGGCGATAACTTCGTACCCACGATGTTTGAGAAGATTGCTCAGGGTGAAGAGCATGGACTGTTCATCTTCGACCAATAACACTTTCATCAATGTCATCCTTCAAATCCGAAGGGATTGTAAGCTATTCTTGATGTGCACCAAACCGTTGGCTGATTGCGCTCAGGACAGCATAAAGCACAACCCGTGCCAACTCCCGAGGACCTGGCAGAATTCGCCTAACCGCACTATTTAGGGTGATTTACAGGGGTCGAGAGGTATACGAGCGGGTGTGTCTTCCGTTCAATTTTGCAGCACTGCTGGACGGTCATATTCGCATAAGTCCCGGTACCGAAACAAAAAAAATAAGGGTGTTGGATAGTGATCCAAAAACATCATTGGCGAAATCGCCAAACGCCCAGTTGGTAGCGCTTTACACCATTTGGCAAGCGGGTTTTTTCTGGCTGGCAGGAGGCAGTTTCAGTGCCTGGCGAGAAATGTATTAAACTATTCAAGGTGATAGGCGTTTCATCCTTGCTCGCTATCTAATTCCGTACTTTTTTAGACGATAGAGCAGGGTGTTTCTGGTGATGCCTAGAAGTTTGGCTGTCTGTACCTGGTTTTTGCTGGTTTGCGTGTAGGCGGTGGTTATAATTTTTTTGATCACGTCATCGAGGCAGATTCCAGATGAGGGAATCTGAGATGGTGGAAAACCTTGGGTCTCTCTTCCAGGATCATGCTTGGTTGGGGCAGGGGAGGGGGTTGTTGGCGTAAGGAAATCAAGATGATCAGGTTTTACTTCGGTGGAATCTTCCAGGAGGGTTACTCGCTCAATGGCATTCTTGAGTTCGCGGACATTGCCTTTCCACGGGTGATTCAACAAGATTTCTTCAGCTTTAGGTAACACTTTCTGAAATTTCTTGCCATATTTTTTGTTAAAGATTTCGAGACAATAGGTAACCAGAAGTGGGATATCCTCTTTGCGATCTCTCAGGGGAGGGATGTTGATGGCAATGGTGGCTAGACGGAAATAGAGGTCTTGGCGAAACTGGCCTTTTTCAATTAGTTGTTCCAGCGGTTGGTTGGTAGCGGCAATGACACGGACGTCTGCCTTTTTTGGCTGTGAGTCGCCCACTGCGTAGAATTCCTTTTCTTCCAGAATCCTGAGAAGCTTGGCCTGAACATCCAGAGGCAGGTCAGCTACCTCGTCAAGAAGAAGGGTTCCGCTGTGGGCCTCCTCGAAAAAGCCCTTCTTACCTTTGGTATGGGCACCGGTGAAGGCACCCCGCTTGTAGCCGAACAGCTCACTTTCCACCACCTCTTTGTTTATGGCGGCACAGTTGACCGCTACAAACGGGCTGGCAACCCGGGGGCTATTGAAATGGATGGCCCGGGCAAAAAGCTCCTTACCCACCCCACTCTCACCACCGATGTAGACATTGGCATCCGGACTTCTGGCAATTCGCTTGGCCATTGAAAGAGCCTGCAGGAACTGGTGGCTCTTGCCGATCAGATTGTCGATGTTGTATTCCTTGGAGAGGGCTTTACGCAGGGCGGCGATCTCTTGTTTATAGTGCAACCGTTCCAGGGCCTTACTAATGGCAATTTGCAGCTCGTCCATGTCAATGGGCTTGGTCAGGTAGTCAACCGCCCCTTGATTGATAGCCTGAACAACATTTTTTGCTTCTCCGTGCGCGGTAACCATGATTACCGCGATATAATCGTCAATTTCCCTTATTTTCTCAAGTGTGTCGAGACCACTGCCTCCGGGCATGGAGATGTCCAACAAGACCACATCCGGTGGATTCTCCTTCACCTGCTGAACGGCCTTCTCACTATTGCGGGCTTCCGCAACTTTATAATCCTTCTTAAGGGCCCCTTTTAAAGAGGTCCTGAAGGACGCTTCGTCATCCACGATGAGAATTTTATAAATAGCCTCTTCCATGAGTTCCACCACAAGTTTAAAGTTGTCAGGGAAATTTCCTGGAGTTATACACCTTTTTGCGATTCTATGCTAGTGTTTTTTATGGGAATTATGCCTGATTTACACTAAACCCTAACATTGCATATCCAAACCGGTAAAAATCGCTGCGCTCGCGTGATAGCGCGCCATCTGCGAGCGTGCTCGCCTCGGACAGGATTTCACGTACGGTCAAGTACTGTTTATCCTGTCCCAGCCTGCGCGCGCCCACATTTGGCGCACTCTGACGCGTTTTTCCTCGGCGTGGGTATGCAACGTTAGGGTAACCCCTATTCCTCGACGGTCTTGAACAGGATCCTGAAAACGGTTCCTTGCCCCTCTTTGCTGGATACCCGGATTGCGGCTTGGTTTTTGTCCAGTATTTGGCGGGCGATTGACAGGCCCAGCCCGGTTCCTTCCGGCTTGGTGGTAAAAAAGGGATCAAAGATTTTGGAGAGATTTTCATTTGGAATAGCCAGCCCGGTGTCGCCAACCAGCAATTCAACCCGCCGAGTGGTTGAGTCCGTTTGGGTGGTAACGGTCAGATCGCCACCATCGGGCATGGCTTGCATGGCATTGATTACCAGGTTGATGACTACTTGAGAAATCTGGGCCGGGTCAATGAGCACGGCTGGCAGATGATCGGCCAGGTTGAAGTGAACCCTGAGATCGTCTTGGCGCAACTGTACCCTGGTAAGCTCGTGGACGCTCCGTACCACATCGTTGATATTATTTTCCACCAGGTGGGCTGGTCTCGGTTTGGAAAACTCCAAGATTTCAGAGATGATCCGTTCGATCTTCTTGACTTCTTTTTGAATGTCGAGCATGTAGACCTGATGCTCTTCGCCAACATCCAGATCCCGCAGGAGGATCTGCGTGTTGAGATTGATGGTGGCCATTGGATTTCTAATCTCGTGTGCTATACCTGCGGCAAGGGTGCCCAAAGATGCCATCTTGTCCGCCTGCACCAGCTGCCGTTCCATTTTTATCTTATCGGTCACGTCGATGCCGTAGTTGATGATCAGGGAAAGATTGCCGGAGGCATCAAAGATGGGATAGGTGTACTCCTCAAGGGTTCTATTGACAAGTGGATTGGTGCTGAGACGGTGTGAAGGCTTGCTGGTACGGATGGTCTCGCTCACCGGGCAATTGGGGCAGGGTTCACTTTCTTGGCGAAAAGCTTCATAGCATTTTCTCCCCAAAAGCCGAGGAATTTTATCCCCAAAAAGGGAAGCGGTCGCTTTGTTAACCATGATTATGTTGTGGTCCAGATCAGTAATGGCTAACGGCGACATAATTCCGTCGAAGACCGCCATCAACCTCTTCTTGCTTTCAGTGATGGCCTGTTCAAGGTGCTTCTGGCGGAGCTCTTTCTCTTTGCGCTGGGTAATATCTCGTACCACACTCATCAGATATTTTTCGCCTTTGAGCCTCAGGATAGAGGTGTTGACCTCTACCGGCATCTGGTTGCCATCCTTGCGTATCATTATTTCTTCGCGATGCTGGCTGGGCTCGCCCTCCTTTTTCTTCTTCTCCTCCTCTTCAACCTGGCTGTCATCTTGATGGACGAGATCGGCCATGATGAGGTGTAGCAGTTCGCTCCTCTTATAGCCGAGCATTTCGCAGGCTTTGGTGTTGATGTCCACTATGTGACCGTCGAACGTCTCCAAGAAGACAGCATCATTGGCGCCTTCTACCAGAGTTCGATAGCGTTCCTCCGAATCTTTTAGTGCCTGTTCTGTCTGTTTGCGCTGAGTAACGTCTTCTAAGATTGCCTGGAATGCCGGACGTCCGTCGTAAAAGATCAACCCCATGGTAGCCCGAATGTCCATGGTGGAATCGTCACTTGCCAAGCCGCGAAATTCAAGGGTCTGCTCAGATTGTGCCGAACGCTCCTTGTCGAGGTTCCGAGTCAGGTCTGCAAAGGTTTGACGGTCCCCAGGATGAAGCAATTCGATGAAATCCCGGCCCAAGAGCGAGGAAGGCTGGGGATAGTTAAACATGGTGGCCATTACGTTGTTGCAATAACGAATGACACCTTGATTATCTATGATGCTGATCGGATACAGGTTGCCCTCTACCAAAGAGCGATACTTGTCTTCGGAGCGAATGAGCGCCTCCTGAAGCTCGCGTCGTTCTTCTTCGATCTCGAGCGCTTTGGCGAGCATGGAGAAAACGGCCATCTCGTGGGGGAGCACTTTGTGGCCTTCAGTGAAGGCGACGCAGAAAGAGCCGCAACAGCGCTCATTGACCAAAAGTGGCTTGCAAATGCTTGTTTGCAACTTATGGTGCCTTACCAGATAGTCCTTTTGCAGCTCTGCATCTTGACTGAGGTTTTCATAAACCTCCGGCTGTTCGCACGTACTTTGTATAATTTTACTGAGCAGGGGGCCTCTCTGCGCTTCGCTGCCTTCTTTTACCTCCACGTGACCGTCGGCACGAGCCA
>CAMYLW010000136.1 GCA_947259475.1 Thermodesulfobacteriota bacterium | reverse complement strand
CAAGCCCCTTCCAAACTCCTTTATCGTCCGGCATGCTGAAACCAAAGACACCACCATTCACACCGGCTATAACATAGCCTCGTTTCTTAACAGCGTTTAAAGTCTCGCCGGCCATAGCCAGACTGGCCGTGACGAGTACCACTACCGCCACTGCCACCACGCATAGCTTTAGAAATTTCATCTGTTGTTCCTCCCTCTATAATTTATTGGTTGGCTACTGGGACCGCACCAAGGCGATCCACCTCTATCCAGTTGATACTCTTTGCTTAGGCTGAAACAACTCCATCACCGAATAGAATGCTGAACGGGGATCGAGCGATGGTAAGTCAATGAATTGACCTTGTGCAAAAACCGATGAGAAGCTTGATGAGTTTCAATACCATAAAGTTCCCATGTTTTACAAGCAGAGACGTGACTTTATATGGTTGGAGTAGTGGGGCTCTCACAATTTCTGATCTCAGATTTCTGGTTTCATATTGACACAGGTTGAAAAGGGCAGCCCATGAAATTTCACAATACACTTAGCTGGAAGACAAAAAAGGGAGGGAGTTACTGTTCTCTCAAGGCGGCAGTGAGCTCTCGCACCATTTCCTTGCCGTCACCATAGAGCATGAGAGCGTTGGGTGCGGCAAAGAGTGGGTTGGGGATGCCGGCAAATCCGGGGCTCAAACTTCTCTTAATGATCATCACTGTTTGAGCCTTATCCACATCGAGGATGGGCATGCCATAGATGGGACTGGTTGTGTCCTCACGCGCTGATGGGTTGACCACGTCATTGGCGCCAATGACCAGGGCAATATCAGCCTCGGGGAAACTATCGTTAATGTCTTCCAAAGCAAAAAGCTGATCATAGGGCACGTCAGCTTCAGCTAACAGCACGTTCATGTGTCCGGGCATGCGGCCGGCCACAGGATGGATGGCATATTGGACCTCTGCGCCACGCTCGTGCAGGAGATTAGCCAGATCGCGCACCGAATGTTGCGCTTGGGCTACAGCCATCCCATACCCCGGTACTATTATGACCAGACGTGCCGTCTCAAAGATCATGGCCGCCTCTTCAGCGCTGGCACTTTTGACTTTGCCTCCGTACACCTCATCAGCAGAGGCAGTTTCTGCAGTGGGCCCAAGGGTGCCGAATAACACGTGAGCCAGCGACCTGTTCATAGCCTTGCACATGATGCTGGTCAGGATCAGTCCCGAGGCACCAACCAGAGAACCGGCGATGATGAGCACGTTATTGCCGAGCACAAATCCAGTGGCGCAAGCTGCCAGACCAGAGTAAGAATTGAGCAAAGCGATGACCACCGGCATGTCTGCGCCGCCGATTGGCACAGTGAGCGTCACACCGAGAACCGAGGCCACAGCGACGAGCAACCAATAGGCCCAGTGGCCCGTGGGGTTAATTACCACGAGTGCTCCCAAAGCCAAGGCTGCCAGGAACAAGGTTGCGTTGATTGTCTTCTGTAAAACATCGCTTTTGGGCTGCCAGTGAAGCACTCCCTGAAGTTTGGCCCAGGCTACCATGCTGCCGGTGAACGTGGCGGCACCGATGATACCACTTGCCGCAGTGGCCACATAAAGCTGGGTTGGTGGTACATTGGTAAGACCACCCGGGGCGAGCAAAGCAGTGGCGGCCACCAGGGCAGAAGCGCCGCCGCCAAAGCCGTTGAAAGCCGCGACCATTTGGGGCATGGCGGTCATCTCTACGGTGAGGGCCAGGTAGGTGCCTATGGCTCCGCCTACCACTAATCCGATAATTATGAGTTGGAAGGTGACGATGTGCTGGTCCAGCAGGGTGGCCACCACCGCAAGCAGCATGCCGAAGGCACCAATCATGTTACCGCGAGGTGCAGTACGCGGTGACACCAGACCTTTGAGACCCAGAATGAAACAAACCGAGGCAACCAGGTAAACTATGTTGATCAGGCTAATTCCCATTATTTTTTCTTCTTGAACATCAGGAGCATCCGATTGGTAACCAGAAAGCCGCCCATCAAGTTTATGGTAGCCATGACCACAGCTATACAGCCGAGGATAGCGGCGATGGTAGATTCTTTGGAGCCCGCTGCCACAATCGCCCCGACCACGGTGATACCACTGATGGCATTGGCTCCTGACATGAGAGGAGTATGTAAGGTGGGAGGTACTTTGGTGATTACCTCGAACCCTACAAAAATGGCCAGAACGAAGACGGTAATGTAGATAATGAAAGCTTCCATGTTATTATTATGCCTCCTTGAGGGCAGCCAGAACGGCTTCATGAACCACCTGGCCTTGGTGAGCAACCATAGCTCCTTTGGTGATTTCATCCTCCAGATCCAATTTCAGCTTTCCCTCCTTGACCATATGAAGCAGAAAAGTTGAGATGTTCTTGGCATACATCTGACTGGCATGAACGGGAACTTCTGCCGGAATATTCAATGGACCGATTACTATCACGCCTTTATGAACAATCTTTTCTCCGGGCTTGGTCACGGCACAATTGCCGCCTTTGTCGGCAGCGATATCCACAATAACCGACCCTGGTCGCATGCCAGCCACCACCTCCTCTGAAATGAGCACAGGAGATTTTTTTCCCGGGACTGCGGCAGTGGTGATGACCACATCGGAGTTTTTGATGCGCTCGGCCAGGAGTTCTTGCTGGCGCCGGTAAAAGTCCTCTGATTGGGCCGTGGCATAGCCACCTGAGTCTTGGGCTTCGTCGGCATCCATTTCCAGCTGAACAAATTTGGCTCCAAGACTTTCCACTTCTTCCTTGACCACTGGGCGGATGTCGAAAGCCTCCACCACCGCTCCCAAACGGCGAGCAGTGGCAATGGCCTGTAGTCCGGCCACGCCAGCGCCAAGTATAAAAACACGGGAGGGAGTGATAGTTCCAGCCGCTGTCATGAACATGGGAAAGAGTTTGGGGGAGGCATCTGCCGCAGCCAGCACCGCCTTGTATCCGGCTATGGTGGCCATGGAACTGAGCGCATCCATACTTTGTGCCCGTGTGGTACGAGGCATGAGTTCCATAGAAAAGACGGTAAGCTTACGCTCAGCCAGCTTTTTCATGATTTCTGGCTGGGCCAGAGGTTCGGTGAAAGAAATGAGAGTGGTGCCTTCCTTGAGCGCATCCAGGTCGGCGGCAGGAAAATCAGGGTCAGATCCAGGCCCTCGAACCATGAGGACTATGTCGGCCTGGGAAAGAAGGCGGTGGCGATCTTGTTCCACCCGGGCGCCTTGGGCTTCGAAGTCGGCGTCTTTGCTGTTAATGCCCTCGCCGGCCCCTGCCTCAATTACCACTTCTAACCCTGCCTTGGTCAGGGCTGGAAGCGATTGGGGAATAAGCGCTACTCGTTTTTCACCCGGATAAATTTCCTTCGGGACAGCAACTAACATTGTTGTTCTGCTAGAGGTATTTTGAATGTAGTGACAATTGGTGGAAGATCAAAGCGAATTCTGAAAATAGTAGGATTTCTTGAAACGGTCAACCCTTAAATTGGTCCACTGAACGTTTTTTCTTTGAAGTTACAGATAGTTAAGAGTTTCACAAGCGGTTTTGCCTTTCCTTACAAAAACTTCCGCTTTGCAAGAGGAGTTTTAAAGCTAAGGACGGTTCTCGTTAGAGTGCGGGGAAGATTGCAGGCCGTTTACCTATGACCTATAACCTATTACCTTGAGATGGTTTAGTTGCAGTTACCTTGCTTGGTGAAGTCGCTGAAAGATATTTGAGTTTCATAGCACTTTCGATGGATGTAATCCAAAACGATCGCGAACTGATCGGGAGGCACGAATCCGGAGAGCATGGTTATGGGCTGACTTTTAGAGTTCAGGAAGACGAGAGAGGGGTATGATGTGATGCCAAAAGCCTGGGTCAACTCAACATTGGAGTAGGATTTGCCATCGAATTTGACGCGATTTTTTGAGTCTTCGGCATTGAAGCGCACGTAAGCGAAGTTTTCCGCAAGCATTGCGGCCACCTTCTGGTTCCGTATGGTCTCGCGTTGGAACTTTTTGCAGTAGGGGCACCAATCTGTGTAGAATTCAACGAAGGTTGGTTTGTCCTCACTCTTGGCCTTGGCAAGAGCGTCGTTGAAACCAAGCGATTTGACCTGAAGCTGTTTTTGCTGCTGAGATGAAGGGGAGGCGCTTTTGGCCTGCAGTCCCTCACTCTCCTCCCTTGCACAGGAGGATCCGGTCACCAGCAGAGACAACGCCAGCATAAGGGTGAGGAACCAACGTAGTATGCTCATGGTCGCCTACCTTAGTTTCATGTTCACCGTGCAGGATCATAACCAATAAAGCATAAGATAAGTAGCAGATTGAGGGATTGCAAGGAACCAAGTCAAGACTCACCCTTACCATAAAGGGATACTATTCCTTGCGATGCCACATCAGGAATAAGAATTTCCAGCCCTTGGTAGCGTGGCAGTATTCTGTTGAAACCATAGACCAGATACAGTGCCTTTTGTTTTCCCTCCTCAGCAATTTTGGCAGCAAAGAGATCGTGAAGTGTTATGTAGGTGTAGAAGAGGTCAATCCTCTCAAAGCGAACACCGATGCTGTTTTCTATCAGGTCATAGGTGTCAGTTTTAAGGGAATTTCCTTTAAAAAGGCTTATATTATCAGGTGGTTGAAGCAAGTTTTCACGTTGAAGCTCAAGGGTGAGTTCTTTTTTTCGTTGCCTGTACTCAGCCAGGATCTCAGGGTCGATCTCAATACCCACGGAGCTTTTGACAAAATAGCTCATGAGCACATTCACTCTGCCGTCAGCGCATCCCAGGTCAAGGAAAGTGGTATGCTGGGGCTCTATGTAGCCAAGGGCCACCAGTTCATCTATGCATTTGCAGAATTTGGCTAGATCTGTGGATTTCCGGTACCCTTCATGACCCACATAACCGACTTTGCAACTGTCATAGTATCTGGCGATGAAGTCTAGGGTCTTGCTCAAACAGAGGTTGTCCATAGAGTATGCTACCAGCCCATCATTCCAATCTTCCAGTATTCCACTTAGGGCTTTGCCCTAAGTCGCTTTTTGATGGCTTCATGGAGGATGAATAACGTATCCAGTTCTTCTCCCGCACAGGTTTGCAATGATATTAGTTGTTCTCCGGCCAACTTCTTCTGTAATTTCTGGCATATATAGTTAACACATAGGACATGGCGGGCCGTGAGCTTACAGCCCTTTTCCCCTAGAAAATAGCAGCTATTCTGGCTGGGTTGCTGATCTCGCAAAGAGGCTTCCAGGAGTAGGTTTACAAGCAAGAGTTCCACGTCATATTTGTTCTCAATACCGGATCCGCAACAACTTCCCCCTTCCCTTTCCTCGCAGTTTTTACATTCGGCAACAACTCCGAGGGTCACCATGTTCTGGTTAGTATTTTCAATGCAATCTCGGAGTTTTCTCAGGAGGGCATGAATTTGAGGATCTTCAATGAGCGAACTGCCACAAGTTGCGAATAGGTTGTGGGCTTGCTCGATCTTTTCGTAGATGGATGAAGGAGATGACTGACTAAGGCTTTGTTTGCTCATTGATCTTTCCTCGCCATTAAATGTCGGGCCATAGAACATACCTGAATCGGGCTGATTTTGGAATGCGGAATGCGGATTTAGTTTAATTTTCACTCCGAAATCCGAAATCTACAATCCGAAATTTGAT
>CAMYLW010000135.1:10383-13506 GCA_947259475.1 Thermodesulfobacteriota bacterium | reverse complement strand
GAAGACCGAATAACGATTAACGAATAACTCTCGCTCGTCTGTCTAGGAGGTGTGTGCTTCGCGTCATGCGGCTTTAGAGAGTGGAGCGTTTGGTTTGAAGAAAAAAACAGAATTCCCAAAAAGCCGAGCTGAAGAGTTGATTCGGGAGAATACCGCCCTGAGCGGATCTTTGCGCTGGCAACAGTTTCATGGCGACGGGTCGGAGCGTACTTTCTATCGGGTGGCCACCCAGAAGGAAAGTCTGATCTTGATTTGGAGCCCACCAGGAGATGAGACCTTTCCCAATGAGAACGATTCTTACGTCTACATTGGCCGACATCTGCTCCAAAAGGGTGTCCCTGTACCAGAAATCTATGGTTACTACCGACCAGAGGGGTTGACTCTTGTTGAAGACTTGGGCTCGGTTCATCTTCAGGATGCAGTGGTGTCAGATGCCAAGCGCCTGCCCGCTCTCTATGGCCAGGCTATTGACGTGCTCCTTAAAATGCAAGTACGAGCCACCCAGGGTCTAGAAACGCGACATTGTTTTGATACTTCCGTATACAACCAACAATTCATCATCGAACGGGAGTTGGAATACTTCAGGTGGAGTTTTTTGGTGGGAGCGCTGGGACTGGAAATAGATTCTAACTATGTGGAGCGAGACTTTTCCCTTTTGGCGTCGCAAGCGGGAGAAGGGGACGGACAGCTATTTTTCCTGCACCGAGATTTTCAGTCACGTAACCTCATGTTGAAGGGTGATCGCCTTTACCTCATAGATTTTCAGGGAGCGCGTTTAGGTCCCCCTCAATACGATCTGGCGGCGCTCCTTTTAGATCCCTACGTGCAACTGCCGGAGGCGATACAGCAAGAGTTATTGACAGCATACAGCAGAGCATTCGGTACGTTGACCGAAGGTTCAGTTGATGAGTTTCTGCAGCAATACCCTCATGTCGCACTGTGCCGCAACCTGCAGGTGCTCGCCGCCTTTTCATTTTTGACCCGGATCAAGGGAAGAGCGCATTTTGCCCAATACATTGTGCCGGCCTGGAATCGACTCCGGCAGCAATTGGCCGAACCACCATGTTTGGAGTATCGTACTCTGGCCGGTGTGGTGCAGTCTCAAAATGATGAAACTGTTGCTGAGGTCGCGGCCAGGCTGGGCCGGGAAGCGCAGCGGGCAGAACGACGCGGTGACTCGGAGACGCCGAGACGCGGCGAGGGCTGACCAAGGATTTTTTCTACGAGTCACTTGAAGCTATGCACTGTACAGACCTACCGTAAAGAAAGTTAAATGCAAGAGAAGCATCAATGCTAGAAAAACATACGGACAACAGCACTGCGAGTTCCACTCCCATCGTGGCCATAGTGGGTCGGCCAAATGTGGGCAAATCCACGCTGTTCAATCGGCTCTGCCGGGATCGACGGGCACTGGTGGACGACACACCTGGAATCACTCGCGATCGTCTCATTGCCCAAGTGACCTGGGGCGAACGTTTGTTCTGCCTGGTGGATACCGGGGGGATAGAGGAAGGAGAAGGTGAGACCCCGCTCAAAATGCAGGTGCGTCAGCAGGCACAAATGGCGGTGGAAGAGGCCGATTTGGTGATCTTTCTGGCTGACGGTAAAGAGGGAGTGCATCCTGGTGACACAACGGTGGTGGATCTTTTGAGGCGCTCCAACAAGCCGGTTCTCTATGCGGCAAACAAAATCGACGGCCCAGAACATGAAAGTGCTACCTACGAATTCTATGGACTTGGTCTGGAGAGGATTTTTCCCATTTCGGCTGCTCACGGCTACGGCCTCAGGGACATGATGGATACCTTGGTGGAGATGCTTCCTCCTGAAACGGCTGAGCCGGAGAAGGCGAGAGGGATCCGAGTAGCAATTATTGGTAGGCCGAACGTGGGAAAATCTTCTTTGCTAAACCGCATCTTGGGGTCGGAACGGGTTTTGGTGAGCGATATGCCGGGTACCACCAGGGATGCCATCGACGTCAGTCTCACCGTGAATGATCAAGAATATCTTCTCATCGACACCCCTGGCATTCGGAGGCGCAGCAAGACCAGGGAGAAACTTGAAAAGTTTAGTGTGCTCAAAGCCTTGAAGAGTATTGACCGGTGTCAGGTCGCGGTTTTGCTGCTCGACGGCTCTGAGGGCGTTACCGCCCAGGATGTGCGTATTGCTGGATATATTCACGAACGGGGGCGCGGTGCAGTTGTGGCAATCAACAAATGGGATCTGGTGCAGAAGGATCCAAAGAAGGTGGCAGAATTCACTGATTCTGTGGCCGATGCGCTTAAATTCATGCCCTACGCTCCTCAGCTCAGGATCTCTGCTTTGACAGGGAAACGAGTGTCAAACCTGCTGCCCACCTTGAATACAGTTTACTCCCAGTATTGCCTCCGGGTGCAAACTGCAGTGCTGAACGAGGTTCTGGCTGCTGCAGTCTCACGCCATGAACCACCCGTGCGTGGCAACAGGCGAACGAAGATTTTCTACGGAGTCCAAGTGCGCACTAAGCCGCCTACTTTTGTCCTATTCGTCAGTCACCCGGCGGCAATCCACTTCTCCTACCAGCGTTATCTTACCAATCAAATTAGAAAAGCATTTTCATTGGACTTGACCCCCTTGCGGTTAGTTTTTCGGCAAAGAGGAGGGAGGAGGGAGAAAAAGAAGAGGTGATGGGAGATTTGAGATTGTAGATTGCGGATTTGAAAAAGCACAGGGCATCCTTCGACCCATTCGACAGGCTCAGGACAGGCAAGCTCAGGACAGGTAGAGCATGGGGAAATAATTTCGAATTAAGGAATTAAGATATTAGATGCTCAATGACGAATTACTATTTACTCCTGACACCTGACACCCGGCTCCTGACTCCTCGTTCTTTTGATTGTGGATTGCAGAATGATAAATGACAGAGGTGAAATATTCTATTCGCAAGGCGCCATGAGTCTGGTCTCCGCCTTTTGGTGTCACCGTGTCTCCGTGTCAACTTGGTCCATCTTTTTTGCAGCTTGCCTACTATTGAGTGGTTGCTCCGAACAGGCAAAACAGACGGAGTGGAGCGGTCCCGCAAAGATTGCGGTTGTAGTACCTCATACTGGCCCCTTGATGGAGGAAGGACAGATGCTGCAGTTCGGT
>CAMYLW010000135.1:0-10344 GCA_947259475.1 Thermodesulfobacteriota bacterium | reverse complement strand
CACTTATGGCAAGCCGGGAGGCCGAGAGCAGAATGGCCGATCTCAACCTGGAAGTGGTGGTGTACGACTCACCTTGTGACCCTGAAGGGGGTGTTGCTACTGCCAAGCGCTTGACAACCGACGGAGCAGTAAGTGCAGTGATAGGCTATCTGTGCGCTGAGACACTTCGCGCTGTTCTGCCTCTTTACCAGGATGCAGGTCTTGCGCTTATTAATCCCACCGTTTCTGCTGAATATGTCCGACAGGGTGAAACCCGAAACCTATTTTCTCTGCTCTATGGGGATGGAGACCAGGCCGCATTTCTCGCTACCTATGTGAAAGAGGGTCTTGGCCTCCATCGAGTCGCGATCCTCAGGGACGACTCTTCCTATGGCTATGTGCTCAGCACTGCATTCGATGCGGAAGCCGCACGGCTGGATCTGGAGGTAGTGGCAAATGTTGCAATCAACTCCGATCAAGCAGAGGCGGCCCAAGCTGTAAAATCCCTGAAGAATACCAGCCCTGAAGGCGTTTTTCTTGCAGCCTCTCCAAAAGCTGCCAGTCTATTTTTGCTGGAGCGTCAACGGCAGCATTTAGGTGGCGTGGTTTTGGGGCCTGATCAGTTAGCAGACCTGGATTTCTACGAGATGGCTGGCCAGGCAGCTGAGGGCTTGCTCGTGTGCCAGCCCATTTTGCTTGAAACAGAAAATCCAAAGCAGTCCCAATTTGTCAGGAGATTCGAGCAACTTTACAAGCGGCGACCAGATTGGATTGCCGCAGCCGGTTACGATGCGATGCGGCTGACACTGGAGGTCTTGAACAGCTCTGGCCCGGGGCGACGTGCATTTCTGCAAAGCTTGCGAACAATTTCGGGACCTGACACCGCTTTCGAAGGGCTGAGTTCGGTAGATAGATTGACACCATCGCCGGCCTTGTGATAGCGTTAGCTCGCTTCTCAAGGGGCAGGCTTCTGGTTACCTTTTGGCACTTGGCCCTCCTTGCCTATCGACTGTTCTAATCTGAGCATAAAGCACAGCGGGTGGGGAGAACCGAGTCTTCTCAACCGCTGCTTTTATCAGGTCACATTGGTACATCTTGTCGAATGCAATAATAAGGATGGATTTTGGACAACGGTGTCTTCCAGCCAAACAGTAAGATAAACAGAAAAATGACGAGAATGTTTGTGGTTGCTTTCTTTGTGGCCGCAATCTGCATGCAGTGTTTCACGGCCGCGGCTAAAGAGCCCATCAAGATCGGCGTGTTTTTGCCCATGACCGGCAACGTATCCGCTTTCGGCCAACTGGAGTGGCTGGGAATAAAAACGGCCCATAAAATGATGGGCAAGATCTTAGGGCGAGAGGTCAAGCTTATCCTAGAGGATACCAAGAGTGACCAGACTGAGGCGGCCCATGCTGTGGAGCGGTTAATTAAACAACACCAAGTGGTGGGTATCATTGGTGGCGCCATAAGTGCAAGTGCCCTGGCAGGTGGTTCCATTGCTGAAAAAAATGGCATTCCCTTGATTTCACCTTCTGCCACCAATGTCCTGGTTACCCAGGACAAGAAATATGTGTTTCGTGCTTGTTTCGATGATTCTTTTCAAAGTCAAGTGGCGGCCAGACAGGCTAGAATAGCAATGGGCGCCAGTACAGCAGCGGTGGTTGTGGACATCGCCCAAGCGGATTACAGTGTGGGGTTGGGAAACCTGTTTTTGCAAGCCTTCGGAGAGATGGGAGGCAAAGTGCTTGTTACCGCCTATATCCAAACTGGTGATCGTGATTTCAGAAGCCAGCTTTCTGAGGTGCGAGAGGTAAATCCAGACATCATTTATGTGCCGAACTACTACACTGAAAATGCTCTGCTGGCCAAACAAGTCAGAGATTTGGGGATGAAAATGCCGATTCTTATGGCTGACGGAGCCCAAGTACCGGCACTCATACAAACTGGTGGAAAGGCTGTAGAAGGGGTATACCTCACAGCCCACTTCAATCTGGAAGCCGTCAGTACTACCTTGGGCCGCAGGTTTGTGGCCAACTTCAAGAAGCAATATAAGAAGGATGCGGATGCTTTTAGTGCATTAGGCGCGGATGCCTATTTCATTCTCATTGGGGCGATCAAGCGGGCCAAATCCACTGAAGGGTCCAAGGTTCGGACTGCTCTGACTGATACCAAAAATTTCAAAGGGGTCACCGGCCCCATCAAGATTAACGAGGACGGCAATACGATTAAACGTCTGGTGATCAACAGGGTGAAGAACGGCAGGTTTACCCACGTGACCACCGTGAATCCCTAGCGCGCGAGTAATTATTGCCCATGGCTGGGACCATTCACGCTTGACAGACAAGTTTTTTTCGACCTATACTCGCTTCACCAAAAATGGAGCTAGGGTTGTTTTTTTATCTTTTTTCGAGGAGGCAGTTATTATGAAAAATGTTCTTGGTAAGTTGTTTATTGCTTCAGTCGTCGGCATGTTTATGATTGCGACAATGGCCGGGGTCGGTCTTGCCGCCGACACGATCAAGCTGGGTGTTGCTGGACCGCATAGCGGCGATCTCGCCTCTTATGGAATCCCAACCGTAAAAGCAGCGGAGCTTGTGGTCAAGGAAATCAATGCCAAGGGCGGAGTCCTTGGCAAAAAGGTTGAGTTGCTCGTAGAAGACGACGTCTGCAAACCTGAGGTGGCCACCAACACGGCGACCAAACTGCTATCCAACAAAGTGGACGTGGTTTTGGGTCACATTTGCAGCGGTGCCACTAGAGCGGCCATGGGTATCTATAAAGATTCGAAGATAATCGCCATGTCACCCTCGGCCACCAACCCCGCCCTGACGCAAAGCGGCGATTATCCAAACTTCTACCGCACCATTGCCTCAGACGATGCCCAGGCACAACTTGAAGTGGATTTCGCGCTCAAGGTGTTGAAGGCAAAAAAGATAGCCGTGCTTCATGACAAAGGCGACTACGGCAAAGGGTTGGCTGAATTTGCCAAGGGGTTTCTAGAGAAATCCCCTCAGGCAAAGGTTGTATTGTACGAAGGAATTACCCCAGGTGCCGTTGATTATTCCGCAGTTGTTCAGAAAATTAAACGCTCGAAAGCTGAAGCGGTCATATTTGGCGGTTATCATCCTGAGGCATCCAAGATTGTCAGCCAGATGCGCAAAAAGAGGATGAAAACAGCATTTATTTCTGATGACGGTGTAAAGGACGATACTTTCATCAAAGTTGCCCAAAAGTATGCTGAGGGAGTTTATGCCACCGGGCCCAAAGATGTGTCCAAGAATCCCATGGCGATTGCTGCTACTGAGGCACACAAGAAGGCATACGGCAAAGATCCCGGGGCATTTTTCCTCAACGCCTATGCAGCTACGCTGGCTCTTCTCAATGGAATTGAAAAGGCCGGTTCAACAGACTACAATGCTGTGGAAAAGGCATTGAGAACCCAATTTGTTGAGACACCGCTTGGAAAAATCCGTTTTGACGAGAGAGGAGATGCTGTTGGTGTCGGTTTCTCCATGTATCAGGTACAAAACGGAGTATTTGTTGAGTTGAAATAGCATATTGAGCTGGTTGCTGGACTCCAGATCACAGTCTAGGTCCAGGCACGAGCAAGAGAAAAGCTTCTGGTCACTGTGACCTATTGCAGCCAGGATCCATTTATCTGCGACGTGCAATACACCAATCAGGCCTGCCTGGAAAGCGTCCGACCTGGGCCGAGAGCTGGAGTTTTCCAAGTGAAGGTAATGATCAACTGATTTTTTAAGGGGGCAGGCTGCCAAGCCTGCCCCCTGTTTTTTCAACCCCGCCACCTCTGGAAACAAAATTTAAGACGACGTTTACAATAATTTCAAAGAGCCTCGGTAGCTTGACATGGAATATTTCCTTGAACTTTTTCTCGGAGGGCTGACCCGAGGGAGCATCTACGCCCTCATAGCCCTCGGCTACACCATGGTTTATGGCATTATCGAGCTGATAAACTTTGCCCATGGTGAAATTTACATGATTGGCGCCTTCACAGCTCTGATCATTGCCAGCGTCCTTACTATGCTGGGCTGGAATGTGGTTGCAATTCTAGTTATAGCTTCAACTGCAGCGGTCATCTACTCGTCTGCCTATGGTTATACCGTTGAGAAACTGGCCTATAAACCCCTGCGCCAAGCCCCGCGCCTCTCTGCCCTCATCAGCGCCATCGGCATGTCGTTTTTTCTACAGAATTATGTACTTCTGGCTCAGACTTCGGACTTTCTGCCATTTCCGAGCCTAATTCCGGATCTTGAGTTTTGGGAACCCTATGCCCATATCATCAGTACCCAGGAGATTGCCATCATTATCACCACGACAGTTGTCATGATTCTGCTGACCTTTTTGATCAAATTCACCAGAATTGGTAAAGCCATGCGGGCGACCGCCCAGGACAGGAATATGGCCATGCTGGTGGGTATTGATGTGGACCGGGTCATCTCCGTCACCTTTCTGATTGGCTCTGCAACTGCCGCCCTGGGCGGGGTACTCATTGCCTCCCACATCGGCCAGATAAATTTCTATATCGGCTTTATCGCTGGAATAAAGGCCTTTGTCGCCGCAGTGCTTGGCGGCATCGGCAGCATTCCAGGTGCTGTTCTGGGAAGCCTTGTGCTCGGCTGGACAGAAAGTTTCTTCACCGGTTACATCTCCAGCGACTATGAAGACGTCTTTGCCTTTGTATTCCTAGTTTGCATCCTCATATTCAGGCCGGCAGGAATTCTCGGGCGCTCCGAATCGGAAAAAGTATAGGATGAAGGAATAACTTGTTATTGCTTGATGGTCACGAGAGATCCGGACACGACGATTAACCAATAACGATTTGTTGGGATTTGAGAATTGATTAGTTTTCAAGAAATAAGAAGATCTTTTCTGGTTTCAGTCTGGTTCATGTTTTTGACCTTTCCCATTATGGTCATCCGGGTCAACACCGTCGAAGGCGAAATTGAGTGGCGCTGGCAAAATTTGCTGATCGTTGGGGTTGGCAGTTTTTTTCTCAGTTTTGTCTGGCGTTACTTCATAAAAAAACAGGAAACCGGCAAAAAAAAGGTTGAGGCGGGTGAGATCGATAAAATAGGCCTCAGTCAAAGGATTTTTTCCCAGCCGAAGTTTTATGTGCCGGCACTGATTACGATTTCGGTGTTCGCGCTGGTGTTTCCCTTCATCTTCTCAATGTATCAGACCAATATCATGATAACCGGCCTCATTTATGTCATGCTCGGTCTGGGACTTAACATCGTCGTTGGACTCGCCGGCCTACTCGATCTGGGGTATGTGGCCTTTTATGCGGTGGGAGCTTACTCGTATGCGCTCCTGAACCACCATTTCGGCATTGGTTTCTGGACCGCGCTTCCCATCGGCGCCGGCGTGGGTGTGCTCTTTGGGGTACTTCTGGGCTTTCCCGTGCTGCGTTTGCGGGGGGACTATCTGGCTATCGTAACCCTCGGCTTTGGTGAAATCATAAGGCTCATTCTGGAAAACTGGAATGCATTTTCTTTCGGGCCCAGCGGTATCGCAAATATTCCGCGCCCCTCGCTTTTCTCCATTCAACTATCTCTACACAATGCAACCATATATCTCTATTACCTCATGATCCTTCTCGTACTGTTTACCATTTTTGTGGTGAATCGTTTGCAGGACTCCAGAATTGGCAGGGCCTGGATTGCCTTGCGGGAAGATGAGGTTGCCTGTGAAGCCATGGGAGTTGACAGAAGAAAGACGAAGCTGACTGCGTTCGCCCTGGGCGCAACCTGGGCAGGCATGGCAGGTGTCATCTTTGCGGCCAAGACCACCTTTATCAATCCTGCAAGTTTCACCATCTGGGAATCGATTATCATCCTCTGCATTGTGGTGCTGGGTGGAATGGGATCCATCATCGGGGTTATTGTCGGGGCACTTATCCTTATCCTGCTGCCGGAATATCTCAGGGCGTTTTCTGAATACCGGATGCTGATTTTCGGGGGCATGCTGGTGCTCATGATGGTCTTTCGTCCCGGCGGGATCGTCAGCGATGTCCGGCGAACATACAAGTTTGCAGGTTTACAAAACAACAAAGAAGAGAATCTGTAGGTAAATGGCACCAATACTGGAAGTAAAAGGTCTGAGCATGGACTTTGGCGGTCTGCGGGCGCTGGATCAGCTGGATCTGGATGTCGAGGCAGGGGAAATCGTCGCCCTTATCGGTCCCAATGGTGCGGGAAAAACCACATTTTTCAACTGCATAACCGGAATTTATCCTCCCACTGAGGGTGATATGCTGATTGCGCCCCCAGGGAAAGAAACGCAGGAACGTGTAAACGGTCTGAAACCCAATCACTTGACCGAACGGGGCCTGGCCCGGACATTTCAAAATATCCGCTTGTTTCCCAATATGACGGTTCTGGAAAATGTTATGATCGGCCGCCACTGCCGCAATGAGTTTGCCATGAATCTTACTTATGGGGCCCAGCGGCGTCTTGATATCGCCAGGGCCATGGCGACTGCGCCGTTCTTACTCCTTCTTGATGAACCGGCCGCTGGCATGAACCCCCAGGAAACGAAGGAACTTGACGACCTGATCATATGGATCCGTGACAATGAGAAGATTTCCATACTGCTGATCGAACACGACATGAAGCTGGTCATGAGCCTGTCTGATCGCATCTTTGTGGTGGATTACGGCAGGAAGATTGCCCAGGGCACACCCGAAGAGATAAAAAATAATCCCGCTGTTATAAAGGCGTACCTCGGGGAAGAGATTGATGCTTGAGCTCAAGAACCTACAAACTTTCTACGGTAACATTCAGGCCTTGAAGGATGTCAGTATAGAGATCTCAGAGGGCGAGATAATCACCCTGATCGGTGCAAACGGGGCAGGGAAAACCACCACACTGATGTCGGTTTGTGGAATCGTGCCACCGAGATCTGGCGACATACTGTTCATGGGTAAACCGATTCATGATTTAAGTCCCAACCAAATTGTCTCCCTCGGGATCTCCCAGGTTCCCGAAGGCAGACGAATTTTTCCATACTTAACCGTGATGGAAAACCTGGACATGGGAGCTTTCTTGCGCACTGACAAAGATGGCATCAAGCAGGATATGGAGTACATATTTGAGCTTTTTCCTATTCTTGCAGAAAGGCGCCATCAGGCCGGCGGCACACTCAGTGGGGGTGAACAGCAGATGCTCGCCATTTCTCGGGCACTGATGGCCAGGCCGATGCTCCTGCTGATGGATGAGCCCTCCCTGGGACTTGCACCCCTTATAGTCAAGCAGATTTTCGAAATCATAAGGAAGGTAAACACTGAAAATAACACCACCATTTTCCTTGTGGAGCAGAATGCGAACCTGGCCCTCAAAGTGGCCCACAGGGGTTATGTAATGGAAACCGGACGGATAACACTTGCAGATTCTGCGGAAAAGCTCCTTGCCGATGAAAAGGTAAAGAAGGCATATCTGGGGTTGTGAGTCAGTTGTCATAACAGCAAGTGGCGAGAAACCCATTCAATCCTACTTCTCTCAAAGCAATTTCCTCCAATTCATGCTCCGTATCACTCTCCATTATTTCACCCTACCTTCATCCCCATGGGGGTGAGGAAGTTTGGCTTTGTTAACGGGCACCAACCGGGTGGTGGAGGAGGTGAAGTTGGGGCAGGCGCCTGCATTGACAAACCAGATTGCATGGGGTAAGGTTTCGCTCAAATCCCTTGAAATCACTAGTGATAATCAAGCTGTCAGCCATCAGCTCGCAGCATTCAATGAGAACAAAACCTTAGTTTGCTGACAGCTCGTCGCTGACTGCTACCAAGGTGGGGTATTGAAACAAGAGAACTTTTTTGGATCGGCGGGCTGGCAGGCAGAACCACCGCTGGCGGAACGCATGCGCCCAAGGACTGCGGATGAATTTGTCGGCCAGCAGCAGTTGATGGCTCCCGAAAAGCTGATAGGGAGGCTGCTCAGGCATGGCCGCCTGCAATCGCTAATTCTCTGGGGTCCTCCAGGATGCGGCAAAACCACCCTGGCACGGTTGATTGCGCGAGATACGGAGGCGCACCTCATAAACCTTTCGGCGGTGACCGCCGGCGTCAAGGATGTACGAGTTGCTGTTGATGAAGCCAGACAACAGCAGAGCATGCGCCGAAAGCGTACTATTTTGTTCTTGGATGAGATCCATCGCTTCAACAAGGCCCAGCAGGATTTACTCCTTCCTCACGTGGAAAGCGGTACGATTACCTTCATTGGAGCAACCACAGAGAATCCCTCCTTCGAGGTCATTTCGCCCTTGCTGTCGCGGGCGCCGGTGGTGGTGTTGGAACCGCTGAGTGAGGATGACTTGGAGGTGATTCTCAAGAGCGCTCTCGAGGACAAGGAGCGGGGAGTGGGCGGACTGAACACGGACCTAGATGAAGATGCACTGGCGTATCTAATTCGAGCGGCCAGAGGAGATGCACGTTTGGCCCTCAATGGCCTGGAAGTTGCTGTACTGACCACAGCGCCGAACCCCAGTGGACGGCGCCACTTAAACCTTCAGACAGTGGTCGATGCCGTCCAAAAAAAGGCTTTCATTTATGATAAGGATGGTGAGGAACACTACAACCTGATTTCTGCACTACACAAGAGTTTACGAGGAAGCGATCCTGATGCGGCTCTCTATTGGCTTGCCAGGATGCTCGAGGCCGGAGAGGACCCCCTCTATATAGCTCGCAGAATGGTGCGCTTCGCTTCGGAGGATGTGGGTTTGGCCGATCCACAAGCGCTTATGTTAACGGTTACGGCCCAACAGGCCTTTCATTTTTTGGGACGGCCTGAAGGAGATTTGGCCCTGGCCGAAGCAGCAGTCTATTTGGCAACGGCACCTAAGAGTAACGCCATTTACAAGGCTTACGGTAAGGCGAGGCAGGAGGCCGAAGACAAGGGGAATTTGCCAGTTCCACTGTCACTCCGCAATGCACCAACTGGTCTGATGCGTCAATTGGGTTACGGTCGTGGTCACCGTTATCCGCATGATTATTCCGAGGCCCACGTTCCAATGAGCTATCTCCCTGAGGAATTACAAGACCTACGGTTTTATGAACCAACAAATCGGGGGTTTGAGGCAACCGTGGGAGAGCGCTTAAATTACTGGCGACAGAAAATTAAGAACGCAGAGCGCAAAGCGTAAGGCCAACAGGCAGAGGGTAGATTGGGAATTTGTCCTGCGGACTCCCACCCTTCGGGCGGGTTCCCGGTTTCGGAATGCGGAATGCGGATTTGGAAGGGCATAGGGCATCCTTCGACAGGCTCAGGACAAGTAGGGCATAGAGCATAGGGTAGGACATTGGTCATGTGCCTTCGGTGTCATTAGGTCAGTACGCGTCGCTGTCATTTTTTGTAAGAGGTATGGCGCGTAGAAGTTTATGCAACTGATAGCTGATAGTTGAATACGATCGGCTAAGCTGGCCAAGCCGGCTAGTCCGGCTAAACTGATGAAACAGACAACAGGCATAGAACACGGTAGAAAGGCTAAGGCGACGCGGTGAGACTAATTCCACCTCACGAATGAGCTAGTGAGACAACGACGATAGAAGTTATGATCCGCAAAAGTATTGCCATCCTGATTTTGTTGAGCTCCTTTGTTGCGGGGCCGTTATTGGTGAGGGGCGCTGAGCGGTCCTTAACAGAAGGTATCGATCGCTACAAGAAGCTGGTGAAGCTGCATCCCCACAAAGCTACCTACCGGAATGCGCTGGGCTACTATTACCTCAAAGCAGGGAATTTGCAAGAGGCGGAGATTCACTTTCTAACGGCCATCGAAATTGATAATTCCTACCCGACTCCCCATAACAACCTTGGCGTGGTTTATCTGAAGCAGGACCGCACGGAACAGGCAGAAAAAGAGTTTCTCCAGGCCGTCAGCCTAAACCCACAGTACAGCAAAGCTCAATACAACTTGGCCGTGGCCCTTTTCCACCAAAAACGTTATGCGGACGCGGCCAAGGCCTACTTCAAGGCCCGCGACTTGGACAGAGAGTATGTGAACAGGAGGGATAATAGCGAACATACGCGGAAGAAGTTGCAGTCGGCCCTGGAACAGGCAGCTGAAGATGAAGAATCCTCCAAAGAACTGAAGCGGATGCAAAAATGGTTGGCGCCAAACTACTAGGCCGGTACAGCTGGTATTGGATTTTGTTACTATATCTGTCGGTTATGGCCCAGCCAGTTGCGGCGGCAGAACGGGCGGACCTTTTGTGGGATTTTGCCGATCACCTCTATCAGGATCAAGACTTCTACAGGGCCCTGAGTGAGTACCAGCGTTTTCTCTTTTTGTTTCCGACTGACCCTCGTGTCCCGGAGGCCGAACTCCAAATTGGCCGCTGCTATCGGCGGG
>CAMYLW010000134.1 GCA_947259475.1 Thermodesulfobacteriota bacterium | reverse complement strand
TAGGGCTTCAAATTGACATAGTGCTGCTGGGCGAGAATCTCGGTGGGTGCCATTACCGCAGCTTGAAATCCATTGGCAATCACGATGAGCGCTGCTAGCAAAGCAACCACAGTTTTACCGCAGCCGACGTCTCCTTGGACCAGCCTGTTCATGGGGCGTTTTTTGCCGAGATCAGCAGAGATCTCCCGCATAACCCGTTTTTGAGCATTGGTGAGGCTGAAAGGGAGCAATTTCCCGACTCGGCGAACGAAATTTCGATCCAGACCCATTGCCTGTCCGGTCTCACGAGCCAACATCTCCCGACTGCGAATGATTAGGAGTTCCAGAAAGAAGAGTTCTTCAAAAATTAAGCGACGTAGTCCCGGTGAAAGCTGGCGGACATCATCAGGCTTAAGGAACTCACTAGGGAAGTGAACCTGACGCAGGGCAGTTTGCAAGTCAATAAGGTTAAAGTAATCGTGAACAGCAGTCGGCAGTGTCTCCTCCACTTGAGGGACAAATTTACTGATAGCCTCCTTCATGATGCGGCGGTAAGTTTTAGGGGCGACACCAGGGATGGGGCTGTAGCGGGGCGCGATAGAACCACTTTCCTCCTGGGCCGCTGTTTTTACTTCCTCCAGTTCAGGGTGGTGAATTTCCAGCTGACCTCCGAAAACACGCAAAGTGCCGCTTACCCTTATGCTTCCTTTCAAGCGCTGCAAGCGCTGGGTGAGCCAACGGCTGTAGCGAAACCATTTGGCCGTGACCAGGCCGGTACCATCGCTGAAGGTCACTTCATAGATTCGGCGGCGGCGATAATACACTTCGCGCCCACCTAAGACAGTTGCCACAAAACTGACATAATCTCCCGGACGCAGACGGCTGATTTGTATGCCACCACGTTGGTCCAGGTAGCCGAGGGGTAGATTGAAGAGAAGATCCTCTACGGTAACCAACCCTTTGGCCTTCAAGTATTGGGCTATTCGAGGTCCCACTCCCTTTATGGCCTGTACCGGTTGCTGGAGCACTGAGTCGGGAGAGTGGTTGTTGGCGCCTTGAGCGACCATAATCACGTTTCTCCAATCAGTCCATGGAGTTATCATAAAGGATGGCAAAGAGCAACCAAATCAGCTGGCAGCAGGCAGCAAGCAGCGGGCAGTAGACACATTTCTCCTTTCACATTACTCTTTTATCATTCTGCAGGGCGAGTAAATGGCGTCATTACTACTGTCCCTTAAAGCTATAATAAATATGAAATGAGAGATGAGAAATGACGCAAAGCGTTAAAATAGGGTGAGTTGTTTTTCCTTGGGGGGTTCTTTCTTTTTGCTGGCAGGAACCGAGACCTCTTCGAGGCAACGGCTCGGGATTTCCTTGATGAAAGGTGAAGCCTTGCAGGTGCGACGTTCTCCGTAGAGAAATCTCCGGCTCGTGGTTGAGAGCACCAAGAGATGACGAGCTCTGGTCATGGCCACGTAGAAGAGGCGGCGTTCCTCCTGTAGGGCTTCTTTTCCTTGGTTCGTGTGAGTCAGCGGCAGGAGGTCCTGCTCAAGGCCACAGATAAAGACCACGGGAAACTCCAAACCTTTGGCCGCATGTAGGGTCATTAGTGATACTGCATCAGCCCGGGGATCGAAAAAGTCACCAGTTCGCCACTGGGACAAGTCGTCCAGAAAAGCTGGGATGGTCTCAGTTGCTGGCTTACCACCATGGAGAGCAGCGAGCAGACGGAGCCACCGAAAACTCTCTTCAGCTGATGTTCCACTTTTAAAATGGTGATGCAGACCGATTTCCTCCCAGGCTCTTTCAAGCACCTCCGACAGCGACAGATTATTGATAAGGTTTTGGAGTGAAATAATTGTTCGCCTCAGCATATCGGTAGCAGCCTGGTAGTTAATAGGGAGGTCCAGATTTCTGCTGGCCAGCCGCAGGGCTTCCCAGGGGTCGATCCCTTTGTCAATCTCTCCATTGAGCCACTGCCTCGCTTTCTCTCCTAGACCTCGTGGGGGCAGGTTGAAGATGACCTGGAGGTTGTTCACGCTTGAAGTGTCCATGGCATAGCAGAGGTAGGAAAGGAGGGAGTCTGCTGCCTGGGTGGCAAAAGGAGCTTTTTCTCCAATGAGCTGGAAGGGAATTCCGGCTGCGGAAAGAGCCTCCACCAATGGGCGGCTTTGGGCGTGAGTGCGGTAGAGTATGGCAAAATCACCAAAGCCGTATTGGTTTTCTTCCAAAGAGTCTGTGTCTTTAGACTGATAGATCTGGTAGTGGCTACTTCCCCCCAAAAGTCGCTCGATTTCACTCACAACAAAGTGAGCCTCTTTTCTCTCGTCCACGAGCCGACCTAGTCGGAGAAGCGGACCAGAGGCACCCTCGCTCCAAAGCTTGCAGGTGAGTGGGTTGGCATTGTGGGAGATGACGCCGGCGGCAGCTTCCAAAATGCGTTGGCTGGAACGGAAATTCTGTTCCAGTTTTATCAACTGCGCTTCAGGGAAGTCTTCTTGAAACCGTTGGAAAATAGTTATATTTGAGCCGCGAAAACCATAGATGGATTGATCCGTATCCCCCACTACGCATAGGTTGCGATGCGGTGCTGTTAGGAGATGAAGCCAACGGTATTGAGCCTCGTTTACATCCTGGAATTCGTCTACCAGAATAAACCGAAAAAGCTTCTGGTGGCGAGAGAGTAGTGCAGGTTCGGCCTCCCAGCGAAAGACGAGCCTACTAATCAGATCGTCGAAGTCAAGCAGATAGTCCTTTTCCAAGGTGTGCTGGTAGAGGCGGTACACCCTGGCGAGCTTACTATCGTTGTCTATGGCCAGATCATCGGGCGAGAGGAGCCGGCCCTTGGCCAAAGAGATCTTGCGGATTACTTCGAGGGGCTGCCACTCAGGTCCTGACAGGGAGTGCTGTTTGAGGACCTCTTTAATAAGATTCATCTGGTCAGCCTCAGACAGGAGTTCCAATTTGGCTGCTGCGTCTGTGCTCTCGCGGAGCAGAGAGCCAGAGACGGAGTGAAAGGTACCCATGCGGATCTCACGGACCCAGGAGGGTTGAGACAACAGAGCCTCCAGTCGAGTAGTCATTTCCAATGCGGCCTTGCGGGCAAAGGTAACCGCCATAACCTGTCTTGGTTCAACGACTTTGTTCTCAATGAGATAAGCTATTCGATGCGTAAGCACTCTGGTCTTGCCGGTTCCAGCACCGGCGAGAATGAGAAGGGACCCTTCTGTGTGTTCAACCGCCAACCGTTGAGCTTCGTTGAGATGTTCTAGCATGCTTGAACTACTCCCTAAAGGAAGATGAATCCACGAAGGACGCGAAAATGGCGAAGGAAAGAGCGCAAAGCATTTGGCAAACAGTAACCTGTAAACGGCTGAGGGGATGCTTCTAGAATTGCTTGCCTTTTAGCTTCAAAAAAGGCCCAGTTGGCCGGAGATCTGTGCGCGTTCTTGACTGTCAATCAGGCGAATGGTGCCGAACTCGCCGTCGTAGCCTGGTTTGATACCAACTTGCCCTGAGCGCACCCGGCTTATGGCTTCGCCCAGGAGGTCTGAACCAGACCGGCGGATACTTTCCAGTTCTGCCTCCACCAGCACATGGTACTCATTTCCCAGTCTGCTTAGAAGGTCTAGGTAAGCTCCGTTTACCCTCTTACTGTTGGTCCCGACCTGCTCCACTTCGGCAATGATTTCTATCAAGGGAATTATGGACTTGTATGGGCGTGCTCCAGGTGAGCGCCTTCCGGAAGGGTGGTCGGCCAGTTTCTCCACCCGGTGCAGAACCCCCACAGTTACCTTGCGGTTGCACTTGGGACAGCGTCCATCATTCCTTCCGGTGTCTTCAGGGGAGAACCGGACGCCGCAGAGACGGTGCCCGTCGTAGTGGTATTTGCCTTCTTCGGGATAGAACTCCAAGGTGCCGAGGAATTCAGGGCTATTCGGTTCAGAGATAGCTCTCATAATGGCCGCATAAGATAGATCGGTATCAAATATATTTGCTTCCCGCATGAGTTTGGCAGGGGAATGAGCGTCAGAGTTGGATATGAGCTGTAAACCATCCAGGGAGGAAAGTCTCCAGTTCATGGGCGGATCAGAGGAAAGACCGGTCTCAATGGCGGGAACCAGTGGGGTCAATTCCTCAAAACATTCCTCCAGGCTGTCAAAGCCCGATTTGGCCCCGAGCACTGAAAAGTGAGGGGTCCAGGCATGGGCCGGAACAAGTGCAGCCTCATCGGTGGTTTCTTTAACTATTTTGAGCAACTCCTTGGCATCCAGTCCCAGAATGGGGCGGCCGTCTGATTGAATGTTGCCGATACGGGCAAGGGCGGCTTGTAACCTGCGGGCAGCATCCATGTCGGGCAGAAAGATGAGATTGTGAACTTTCCGGGTGCGGCCGTCCTTCTTGTAAATACTGCTGACCTCAGCGCTGAGCAGAAAACGCACTGGCGCCCGACAACGATTGGGAACTGTTGCGTCCACAGATGTCGCCAGATCTGCTTTGAGTTGGTACAGACCAGACTCCGCGGGCTGAAGTTTTTCTTGGAGTTCCTCCAACCAACCAGGATGGGTGCAATCGCCTGTTCCAACTACCGTGATCCCTTTGAGCTGCGCCCACCGATGCAAGCTCTCGGGTTCCATGGCTTTGCTGGTGGCCACCGAGTAGTGGGAGTGAATATGGAGATCAGCTATGAACCACACGGGTATCTAAATCCTTGTAGTTGCTTTGACGGATCTAGCCCGGATATTTCATCACGCCCCGGCGTGACTGCGACCGCGGATATGACTGTCCTTCCGGGCGCCCTCGGGTGTTCCTTCGACAGACTCAGGACAGGCTCCCCTTGTGACGTACTGTTCAAGTACGCCTCAGATCTAACCCCGCGGTTTCGCGGGGTTGCCCGGTGGCACATCCTTCTCCACGGTCTCGCGACGACAATTCATGAAACATCCAGGCTAGGGAGGGTGTTAGGTAAATAGGGGGCGGCACCGCCGACCTAATTAGGAGGCTCAAGAGAAGCCGGTGCTACCGCATCCAGATGCTGAAGTCTCACTGCCCGATCCCCCAGAAGAAGTGGTGCAGGCAAAAGAGGAAAGCAGACGTTCTACACTCTCAGCGCCACAGTGCGGGCACTGAGGAGGTGGCTCGTCTGAACGAAAAACCAGGGTCTCGAAACACTTATTACAGCAGCAGCAGAGATACTCATATATTGGCATGGTTACCCTCAATAGAGAATTTATTAAACACTATCATAATCATCTTCTCTTTGGTGATCAACCTCAGGGAACGCTTTGCTTTCCCGCATAGCGCAAAACTCATGGCGCCAAAGCAAATGATGAGTCAAGGGCAGGATTCTGGCTCCTGGCTCCTTAAACATATTACCTGACAAAATGCCACAGTTTGGCTAAAAGATGCAACGACCTTTTCCGCAGCCTGGTGGAAAGATTTTGGCGCGTAAGCACACCGCTCATGTCTAGGTATGGTTTACCCCAACGTTGCAGACCCAAACCGGTAAAAATCTTCCCTTGGAACCGTAAGGGTAGATTGCCGGAGTCAAGCATTGGTTGACTTTCCCTGTAAAGTTTTCTAACGTAATCTGATAACAATTTATAACGTTGTTTACTGTCCTGACAGCTTTAGAGTGCCACTCGGTTAGAAATGTCTGCAAACCTCCCTCCCGATTACTATGAAGCTGAAAAACGCTACCGCGCCGCCAAGACGGTTCCGGAGAAGATCGCCCACCTTGAAGACATGCTAACAGTTATGCCCAAGCACAAGGGCACGGACAAACTGCGGGCAGGCCTTCGCAAGCGGATCTCAAAGCTGAAGACTGCAATCCAGAGCAAGAAAAGCCTTGGCAAACGAGATTCTGTCTTCCAGATCGACAAGGAAGGGGCAGGGCAGGTGGCGGTGGTTGGTCCTGCCAATGTGGGCAAATCTGCCCTGGTGGCAGCCCTGACAAACGCCAACCCAGAGGTGGCTAATTTCCCCCTCACCACCTGGAAGCCAACCCCCGGGATGATGCCGGTGGAAAACATGCAGATTCAACTGGTGGATACTCCACCGCTCAACCGGGACTATGTGGAGCCGGAATTGCTGGATTTAATCCGCCGCTCTGATTTCATCCTGCTGGTTGTGGATCTACAGACCGATCCGGTGCAACAACTGGAAGAGACGATCAGCTTACTGGAAGAGCACCGCATAATACCACGCCATTTACAGGACAGATACGCTGAACAGGGACTCTTGAAGTTCATTCCTTTTTTGGTGCTGGCCAACAAAAACGATGACGAGAATACTGACGAGAATCTTGAGATTTTCCGTGAACTGATTAATGCTGACTGGCCACTGTGCTCTGCGTCTGTTACGAACGGTCGCAACCTGGAGCTCTTGAAGATGACGTTGGTCGAGAGGTTGAAAATCATTCGTGTTTATTCCAAAGCCCCTGGAAAAGAAGCTGACCTTACCTCTCCCTTTGTCTTGAAAAAGGGAAGCACTGTGGAAGATTTTGCCGCTAAGGTTCATAAAGACTTCGCAGAAAAACTAAAACTGGCCAAGGTCTGGGGTCAAGGTGTCTTTGATGGTCAGATGGTTCAGCGCGACTACGCCTTACAGGATGGTGATGTGGTGGAACTACATATCTAAGAGATTGAAGAATGTAGATTTCAGATTTAAGTAAACGAAAAGGGATAATCTT
>CAMYLW010000133.1 GCA_947259475.1 Thermodesulfobacteriota bacterium | reverse complement strand
TATGCAGAGTATGCAACTTCCAGGCCCATCCCCTTTGATGAGCTGGATTGTTCTTCACCTATACCATAGGCTCTCACATACTGTAAAGCCCGTTTTCATAGAATCACAAACAATTATATCAATAATTTCAATATATTATATTATTATCCAAAACTCAAAATTAGAGAGAGCCTCCACTTTCATTCGGTACCAATCTATTATAATCCCTAAATTTTTCAATTCCCCAATTCTTTGAGATCTGCCTCGCTCCGGTGATACTTCACAGCACCTTTTCGTCGCTCTCGCCGACGAAAGGCTGTACAGTGGCATGGATGTTCAGCAGGATCTCCACAAGATCATCCATTTTAGCTATGGGGATAGAGTTGGGACCGTCACAGCGTGCCTGCTCCGGATTGTGATGCACCTCCAAAAATACCCCGTCCACCCCGGCGGCCACGGCTGCCCGGGCCAGTGGGCCCACAAATCGGCGATCGCCTCCAGAACTGTCGCCGGCCCCTCCAGGAAGCTGAACGCTGTGGGTGGCATCAAAAACAATCAGGCCATGCTGCCTCATGAGGTGAAGAGAGCGCATATCCACTACCAAGTTATTGTAGCCAAAGGTAGTGCCCCTCTCAGTGAGCAAAATCTGTTGGTTGCCTGTGGCGTGAACCTTGGCCACGACGTTAGCCATGTCCCAGGGAGCCAGAAACTGGCCTTTTTTAAAATTGATGGGCTTGCCCGTTTCTGCCGCGGCCATCACCAGATCAGTCTGGCGACAGAGAAATGCTGGGATTTGAATAACATCAAGCACCTCAGCCGCCCTTTCCACTTCTGTAACTGAGTGAACGTCGGAGAGAACGGGTAGATTGAATTGGCGCCGAACAGTGGCAAGAATTTCCAACCCCTCTTCCAGTCCGGGCCCCCGGAAAGAAGAGTGCGAGGTACGGTTTGCCTTATCGTAGGAACTCTTGAATATCAGAGGGAGATCCCATTTGTCAGCCAGCTTGCTGAGATCTGCAGCCACGGCCATGGTGGCTTCAGGACTTTCGATCACACACGGTCCAGCTATGAAGAAAAGCCGACCATCGCCAATAATAAATTGGTCCAGAGCAATGGATCGCATCAGTAGCCTTTCTGGCTCGCCAGCGGCGGCTTGAGCTGTTTAGGATTTGTCTCTCTGGATAGCGTGTTCCAGAGAGCTTTTGATGAAATCTCGAAAGAGGGGGTGGGGATCCATTGGTTGGGATTTGAATTCGGGGTGAAACTGACAGCCGAGAAACCAGGGATGGTCCTCTATTTCGATGATTTCCACCAGTTGTTTATCAGGAGACTGCCCGGTGAACACTAGCCCTTTGCTCCCGAGTATCTCGCGGTATTCGTTGTTGAACTCGTAGCGGTGCCGGTGGCGTTCGTAAATTTCACCTTTGCCATAGGCAGCATGGGCATTTGAGTTCTTCTGCAAGATGCAGGGGTACTCTCCCAACCGCATGGTGCCACCCAGATCGGTATCTTCGTCACGTCGCTGCACGGTCTTGGTCTGATAATCGTACCACTCACGCATGAGGTAGATAACCGGACCCTTGGTGTTCGGGTCATATTCCATGCTGTGGGCCTCTTTGATTCCAGCTACATTACGGGCAAATTCCACCACGGCCATCTGCATACCAAGACAAATGCCAAAAAAGGGCACCCGGTTTTCCCTGGCGTATTTGATTGACTTGATTTTTCCGGTAAACCCACGGGCACCGAAACCACCCGGCACCAGAATGCCGTCTGCACCCTCTAGCAGGGCCTCGCCCCCTTCCGTCTCAACCTCCTCAGAATCTATAAAGGAAAGATTCACCCGACAATCATTGGCAACACCACCATGGACCAAGGCCTCGTTAAGACTTTTGTAGGACTCTCGCAAATCAATGTATTTACCAACAATGCCAATGGTAACTTCGTGCCTTGGATTTTTCAGGCGCTCAACCAGTTCTTCCCACTGTTCCAGCCGTGGCGCCCCGGTCCAAATATTAAGGAACTGTATAATTTTGTCATCTAACCCTTCCTGATGAAATCTCAGGGGCACTTCGTAGATACTCTCCACATCCTGGGCTGTGATTACCGCCTCAGGCTCCACATTGCAGAAGTGTGCGATTTTGGCCTTAATCTCTTTGCTGAGGGGCATTTCAGTGCGACACAACAAAATATCCGGCTGAATGCCGATGCTACGCAGCTCTTTCACACTATGCTGGGTTGGTTTGGTTTTCACCTCTCCGGCCGCTCGGATGTAAGGAACCAACGTCAGGTGTATGTAGACGACATTTTCTTTGCCCACGTCTGATCTAAACTGCCGGATCGCCTCGAGGAAGGGCAGTCCCTCGATGTCACCCACTGTGCCACCTATCTCTATAATGGCCACATCCACACCATTGGTGACCTCGAGAATACACTTCTTAATCTCATCAGTAATGTGGGGCACCACCTGAACAGTTCCACCCAAGTAATCTCCCCTCCGCTCTTTGGTGATTACGGAATTGTAAATACTGCCGGAGGTGAAGTTGTTCTGTCTGCCCATTCTGACAGAAGTGTAGCGCTCATAGTGCCCAAGATCTAAATCAGTCTCAGCCCCATCGTCAGTCACATACACTTCGCCGTGTTGGAAGGGGTTCATTGTCCCTGGATCCACATTAATGTATGGATCCAATTTCTGCAGGGTAACCCTCAAACCCCGGGTTTCCAGAAGGGCACCAATCGCCGCAGATGCTAATCCCTTGCCTAGAGAAGAGAGCACCCCCCCAGTGACAAAGATGTATTTGCAATTATTCAATCTGTTATCTCCTACCTTTTGGGAAAGCCAGAAATATAGAAATGGGCCGTGAAGCCGGGCTCAGTATAGCAAGCGAAAGTCAAATGTCAAGAAAGCGTAGATACCACCCTGCTGGGAGCATGCACCTTTTTTCTCTTGCAATTTGTTTTGAGTCATCCTATAGTAATTTCAAACTCGTACAGGAAATCTAAAGGAATCACAAATGGGGTCGAGACGCAATGAAATACTGGTTGCGACCCTGGTCTTTCCTGCCGAATTCCCAAGTTCATATCATCATTTCACTACGCCCCGGTCTCCGGGTATCGAGCCCGTAGAGTTGGGCATTGGAACAAACGGTTTGGCATCCTTCCTGGGTGGTAAGGACCCCGAACGGTGAGGTTGATTCTTCATGCTCGTAGCCCGACGGATGTCCAGAGATCCTATCGCTATTTCACCTGAGGCCTCAATTCAAGAGGCCATTGAACTCATGAAAACGCATTCCATCCGCCACCTACCGGTGGTTGACGGACAAGAGCGCTTGGTGGGTTGGGTGAGCGACACTGAGCTCCGTGGAGTATTCATAGCCTCGATGATCGAAGAGTTAACGGTGGGCGATGTCATGATCGCTGACCCTATTACCGTCTCGTCCTCTGATGTTCTTGAACAGGCAGCGCTTCTCATTAGCAAACACAAAATTGGCGGCATGCCGGTCCTCGAGGATGGCAAACTGGTGGGCATCATCACAGTCGTGGACATTCTGGAGGCTTTCGTAGACATAATGGGCGTGCTGGGATCTAGTTCGCGCCTTGATGTTCGACTCGGCGACTCTCGAGATGCCTTTCCAGAGGTGTCTCGAATCATTCGGGAGCACGATGGCGAGATCATTAGTGTTGGCATCTTGAGTCAAGAGTCCCCTGAAAGAATTTACTCTTTTCGTATCGAAAAATGTGACACTGAACCGCAG
Organism: Thermodesulfobacteriota bacterium; assembly: GCA_947259475.1. Lineage (GTDB taxonomy): Bacteria > Desulfobacterota > Syntrophobacteria > BM002 > BM002 > BM002. The sequence goes on along the minus strand of CAMYLW010000133.1, from coordinate 8,396 downwards.
GTCGTCTCCTTCAATCCTTAGGACAGATGGCTTCGCAACATCTTGAGTTCTATGGATTTCCTGCCTTCCTGTTGCTTTGGATATTGGCTACTATATCGCTCTCTCTGTCACTGGGTGATTGCCCACAGATAACTGCCCTCCAAGGGTAGACGGCTGCATAGGCGAAATTGACCCAGCAATTAAATTGGAAAGGAGGTGAGGCTTCACTGTGCCGCCCGAGGCATTTGCTGGAGCGCTCGCGTTGGTGGCATAAGGGCAAAATTGGACAGTAACGCAACGTCAATGGGTCATAGCCTCTGGGTTTTTTGCAGGGGCATGAGCCTGATTGTTGAAATGAGAACTACTAGTTAACGGAGGTTTATACTATGGGGAAAATACCTGAAAATTACCTACCACCAAAAGACATGTGGCCTGAGTATCTCGTTCCGGAAGAGTTTGCCGACACTCCCTCGGAACTGAATCTCGCTGACTTCTTCCTCGACCGTCATGTTCGAGAAGGCAGAGGTGATAATCCTGCCATCAAGTTCATGGACAAAATCGTCACCTATGCGCAACTCCAGCAACAGGTGAACAAGTTCGGTAATGCTTTGAAAGAAATCGGCGTGGAGCCTCAAGACCGCGTTGGCATCCGTTTGGTCAACTCCCCCCAGGCGATTGTCGCCATTTTTGCCATTGAAAAAATCGGCGCCGTCCCCGTGCCCACCTCACCCCTGTGGTCCGGAGAAGAGGTTGCCTTCGTGGCCAACGATGCTGAGATGACGCTCTTTATAGTAAACGCCCCGATTATGCCCCCGGTTGAGGCGGCCAAACCCAACTTCGAGCATGGCACCAAGGTGATTGTCATCGGCGGCGACCCTGCCGAAGTCAAGGCTGCAGGAAACATGGTCTTTGAGGAGATGATCGAGGCAGGTTCTCCGGAGCTAGAGGCCACCATGCTCAAGGCTGATGACATCGGGCTCATGCTCTACACTTCCGGCACCACCGGCATGCCCAAGGGCTGCATCCACTTTGTCCGACCAGCGATCATTGAATCAAAAATCGTCAATCAGTACGTCTACAAGATGCAACCAGGTGACGTTTTGGGTGGAGCCGCCCCGGTGTCATTTGCCGCCGGATTCGGCACCTTCACCCTGATTCCTTTTGAAGGAGGGGCAGCCATCTCCCTCATTCCCAAGTTCACCCCGCCTGACATGCTGGATCTCATCCAGAAGCACAAGATCACCATCCTCACCGGTCTCCCCACGGGCTACCGAGCTCTGATGAAGTTCCCCGCTTTCAAAAAATACGACACCAGCTCGGTGCGTCTCTTCACCTCGGGCGGTGATGCCCTGGGTGCTGAAACCCTAAAGGGGTGGCAAGAACTTACCGGCAAGCCCATCTGGGAAGGCCTCGGCGGCACCGAAATGCTCCATCTCGTCACTTCCAACACCATGAATCCGGAGCCGGTTGCAGATTCCATCGGCAAACCTCTGCCCGGCGTCGAGGTGAGGGTCATTGATGAGTCGGGTAATGACTGCAAGCCCAACGAGGTCGGCAGCATGATTCTCAAAGGCGCCTCAGGTACCCTCTACTGGAAACCGTATATCGATAACGAACGTCTACTCAACTCGCAAAAGAAGGGCGTGGTCGGTGGCTGGAATCAGATGGGAGACGCCGTTTTTATGAAGGAAGATGGCAACATCTGCTTCGTATCCCGAGAAGACGACATGATCAAAAGCTCCGGCTATCGCATCGGTCCTGCTGAAGTGGAAGAGGCCATCGAGAAGCACCCGGCGGTGGCTGAAGCGGGTGTGATCGGTATTCCCGATCCAGACAAAGGCGCGATCACCAAGGCCTTTGTGGTCATGAAAGAGGGCCAAGAGGGCAGTGAAGAGTTCTTTGAAGAACTGAAAGGGTTCTTGAAGGAGCACATTGCCATCTACAAGCTGCCCAGGGCCATAGAGTTTATGGAATCACTGCCACGCACCCCCACAGGTAAGCTATTGCGCCGTCACCTGCGCCCACCCAAATAGGGTCTGGTAAAGCGGCAAAGATCACCAATCCCCCCATCCCCCTTGTGGGTTGGGGGGATTTTTATTATAAGGTGATTGAGGAGTAAAGAATCCGGGCTATACAACTGAGGAGGTAGCACGGTGCTTTGTTGCAAACGCTATCAGATCATTGCCTGCCTGCTCCTGCTTGCCTTCTGGTGTTATTCTACTTTTGCGGTGGCCGCCACCATCAAGATCGGCGAGATCAATCCCCTCACCGGCAGGCTTGCTAAGCAGGGCTCAGAGATCCATCAAGGCGTAGCCGTGGCTGTTGCTGAAGTGAATGATAGGGGCGGACTGAACGGTCGGCAAGTGGAACTCATCTCCCGGGACGACCAGAGCCAGCCAGATGTGGCCATTTCCAGGGCCGAAGAATTGTGTGGTTGGAAAAAGGTGGTGGCCCTAACCGGCGGCTACAACGATTCCCTGGTGGGACCCATCAGCGAAGTGGCCAAGAAATATGAAGTACCTTACGTAGCCAGTGCCAGTCTCCAGAAGCAGCTCACCCAACGCGAAAATCCTTACTTTTTCAGGGTTGCCAACCTCCAAGGTTTTGTCCAGCCTCTTTGCGGTATCTTGTCTGAAAGTTTGCGGCCGCAACGGTTGGCCCTTCTCCACGCAGCCACACCAGGTTCCACCGAGTTCGCCCGTGACCTGAGGAGTTGCCTGCAGTCTAGCCGAACGCGCCAAGCAGGCGGACCGTGTGCGAGAAGCAACCCGAATGACTTCGTTTTCAACAATCGAACGCTCTTTCGCTTCAATCTCACTTGCTTTGTGCGCCAACTCAAAGAAAACAGGGTATCCCCCAAGGCTTATATCGGCCCATTTGGGATTGCCTATGAAAGTTTTATTCATGAGTTGGGGGAAAATGCCGAGTATCTCTACAGTACCTTCGCCTGGAATCCTGGCATCACCAACCCAGGTACTGAGGCAGCCTCAAGAGACTTTGTGGAGAGGTTCCGGAGTATTTTCCACCGAGAACCCAATACCACCAACATGCATGGCTACACCTCAACCCGGGCTGTGCTTGCAGCGATGCAGAATGTCTTGAACCAGAAAAAACCACTTACCGGGCCAAATATTCGCCAGTCCCTGGCAGAACTCGATCTTGTTTTGCCCATGGAACGGCTTGCCTTCGATAAACAAGGGGATCCACACCACTACCAGCACCTGGTTGTTCAAATCCAGAAGGGGAAATTTGAAGTTGTTTATCCCCCAGAACGCTCCACTGCTTCCGCCATCTATCCCATGCCTAGATGGAGTCAACGAAAGTAGCGCTCATGTGGACCACTGTTCTAGTATCCGGGATCACCTTGGGCTCTTTCTACACCCTGGTTGCCCTGGGCTTTGCTCTGATATTTGGGGTCACCCACACCTTTAATCTGGCCCATGGCGAACTGCTTGTTCTTGCCGGCTATGTGGCCTACTGGCTCTGGAAAACTTACGGGATCTCCCTCCTCTTTACCTTTCCCGCAGCAATCCTAGCAACCCTTGTTGTTTGCTTAATTCTGCAGCGGTTATTTTCCAGACTCAGAGAGCCCATGGAAATGAACTCCATTGTGCTAAGCTTCGGCCTGGCCATCTTGCTTCAGAATGGAATGCTTTTTTTCTTCTCCGGCGACTATCGCCTCATTCTAGTCCCCACTTTTAACCAAGGACTCCACTTCAATACACTCTACCTGAGCTACGGCCAGCTCACCCTTCTTGCCCTTTCACTGCTGGTGATTGGCCTCCTCTACTTGCTCATGCGTCACACCTACCTGGGCAAAGCCCTGCGAGCCACCATCCAAGACAGAGAAGCAGCCGCTTTGGCCGGCATCAATGTCGGTGGCATGGGGGTTCTCGCCTTTGCTATTGGGGCAATACTAATAGGGTTAGCTGGGCCTCTCTACGGCTGCGTCCACTATCTCTACCCCACTGCTGGGTTACAGGCCACCTTGCTGGCCATCACCATTACCATTTTCGCCGGTGTCGGCCGAATTCGCACTTTGATACTGGGTGGTTGGATCCTGGGTTTTGCAGAATCATGCGCAGTGGTTCTTTTGGGCGCCAGTTGGAGGGAACTGGTAGGCGCAGTAATGCTCATCACTCTACTGGCGCTTAGACCCCAAGGCATTTTCGAAAGAGAGCAGTAATGCGGAAAAAAGAGACTACAAGCCAGAAGGCAATACCGCAGCAGGTCGCCTGGGCTGCTCCGGTTCTGGGACTGGTCTTACTGCTCTTGCTTCCTGTGTTTGTCCGATATAACGATTATGTCCTGCAAGTGTTCACCCATGCCTTGCTTCTGGCAACTCTGGCCTTGGCCTGGAATATCCTTGGTGTGAGCGGTTCCATTTCTCTGGGTCATGCCGCCTTCTTCGGAGCAGGTGCCTACACCTCGGCCCTTTTGAGTCTCGATCTAGGTGTCTCCCCCTGGGCCACTATTCCCCTAGGGGGTGTCTTGGCCGCAGGAATTGCTGCGATCATGGGGTTGTTTTGCCTACGCCTCAGGGGAGCTTACTTCGCCTTGGCGACCCTCGCCTTTGTGGAAATCCCCAAAGTAATCACTGACAATTGGGACGGACTTACTCGGGGCTCATTGGGACTGGTGGGACTGCCCGGGCTTCCTTCTCTGCGCCTGGGCTCGTATCATTTTGATATGAGTGGCAGTCTCGTGGGTTCGTACTATTTTGTTCTCGGCTATGGCCTGGTATTGCTGGTGCTGGTAACCCTTCTGTTTCGCTCCAATCTGGGGCTGGCTCTCCAGGCAATCAGGGAGGAGGAGATTGCCGCTGAGGCTATAGGAATTCAGGTGCAGAAGTATAGGTTGCTGTCGCTTCTGCTCAGTGCTTTTTTCACCGGAATCACAGGTGCTTGCTACGGCCACCTTATACGCTACATTGAACCCGGATTGGTCTACGGGCTCCATTTCTCAGCCATACCCATGATTTTCGCCATCTGTGGAGGCCGATTCACCATTCTCGGTCCGGCCCTGGCAGCCTTAGTTCTCTATCCCGTGGATCAGTTCATCTTTCACCCCTTGCTCCCGGCAGGTCATGAATTTCTCTACGGTGCAGTTATCATTCTAGCAATCCTCTTCATGCCCTCCGGAGTCTGGGGGCAGTTGCGAAAGGGACATTTTGTCTCTATTAAAACTGGAAGCATTGAGTAAAAAATTCGGGGATCATTGGGCCCTGAAGGAGATCGACTTCAGCATCGACGAAGGTGAAATCGTCGGTCTCGTTGGACCCAATGGGGCTGGGAAGACGACCCTGTTCAATCTGATCGCCTGCCGCCACAGAGCAACGAGCGGCAGAGTTTTGTTTGCCAACAAAGAAACCACTTTGTGCAAACCCCACGAGATCCAGAAACTCGGTATCAGTAGGACCTTTCAGTCCTCCAGGCCATTTGCAAAGATGAGCACTTTGGATAATGTGGTGGTGGGCCGTGTCTTTGGTGGCGAATTTCATCTTTTTGCTCAATCCACGGATATTGACTCAGCCAAGCAGCTCCTTGAGTTGGTAGGCCTGGCTCACAAAGAACAGACACCAGCCGGAGATCTCACTCTTAGCGAGCAACGAAGGCTGGACCTGGCCCGGGCTCTAGCCACCCAGCCCCGCCTCCTGCTCCTCGACGAAGTGGTGGCTGGTTTCAGTCCTGTAGCAGTAAAACAAGCGGTGGACTTGGTTCGTCGGGTGCGACAGCGTGGGGTGACACTGTTTATCATTGATCATTTCCTCAGCCTGAGTCTCAGGGTATCCGACAGATTATTGGCCCTCGACCACGGAGAAAAGGTTGCAGAGGGTAGGCCCCAGGAGGTCATGAGAAACCGCGAGGTAATCCGAGCCTATCTGGGTTGAGGTATGAGGACCAATAATTGTCAGTTGTCCGTAATCCGTTGTATAAAAGGCATAGAGCATCCTTCGACAAGCTCAGGACAGGTAGGGCATAGAGAAGAAAATTGCGGATTGCGGATCTGATAATATTCAAAGGAGTCAGAAGGGAGCGTTGAAGAAGAATCCTGGAGACAGCAGTCAAGAACCAAAAGAGTGTCATTCCCTTCTGGCTCCTGACTCCTGACTCCTTGAGTTTTTACGATTTGAACAACGGACCACGGACACTTCGTTTCAAAAACACCGGCTGCATCTTTTAACGTAGTGACTTACCAGAGAATTTGCCATGGAAACTGACAAGCCCCTATTGGCCATACGCAATTTGAGTTACTTCTATGGGGATATCCAGGCACTGTTCCGAGTGAACCTGACGGTATGTGAGGGGCAGATCGTTTCCGTCGTCGGGCCCAATGGCTCGGGCAAGACCACCCTTATGAAAGCAGTGGCTGGACTCCTGCGCCCCGTCCTGGGAGAAATACGTTACCAGGGCGAGCGCATTCAAGATCTCCCGGTTCACAAAGTTGTACGTCGCGGTTTGGTATATGTGCCCGAGGGCATGAAGACCTTTCCCCTGATGAGCGTTATGGAGAACCTCGAGGTGGGAGCCTACATCTCGCGGCAGCAAAAAGAGGGCAGACTTGATTTTGTTTTTAACCTCTTTCCCGTCCTGGCTGACAAGAGGCTCCAGCTCGCCAAGAATCTTAGTGGTGGACAGAAGCGCATGTTGATTCTCGCTCGAGGTATTATGAGCGGTGCCCGACTGCTCATGCTTGATGATCCTTTTCTGGGTCTGGCCCCCAAAGATATTAATCGACTTTGTAATACCCTGAGGCAAATCCGCAGCCATGGATATACCCTGTTTCTTGCTGGCCAGCATGTGCGCAGAATTTTGAGTGTGGCCACTAGAGCCTATCTCCTCGAGGAAGGCAGAATCACCCTGTCTGGATCGGGAGACCAACTTCGAGATCACCCCCACTTGCAAGAGAGTCTTTATGGAATCGTGGCAGAGGCAGGATAAAAGTTATTGCGGATTTCAAATTGCGGATTTCGGATTGAAAATAATAAAATCAAGAATTCAATTCCACAATCCGCAATCCGCATTCCCAAATCGGGGACCCGCCCGACGGGTGGGGAGTCCGGAGGACCCAATCTTGGATTGTGATTCTTTAATTTCGAAATTCGAAATTCGAAATTTGCCCTGTTTCCTCTGTGGCCTCGGTGTCTCAACGGTTTAGTTGTTTCCCTCTCACTTGTATGGTGGCACCATGATCGACGCCCATTGTCATCTCTATTCAGATAAGTACGATCATGACCTGGATGCGGTGATCCAGCGCGCCAGGAAATACCTGGAGGGAGTAATAATATCTGCTGTTGATCCAGAAAGCCTCCAGAAGAGCTTGACCATTCGGAGGCAACATCCTGATTTTATCCATGTGACCGCCGGAGTCCATCCCAGAACTGCCGCGACGCTCAAAAAAGAGAAATTGGCCCAGCTGTGGCAAACGATCAAGAATGTCAAAGAAGAAATTGTCGCAGTTGGTGAGGTGGGCCCTGATTTCCATCACACCAGGGATCCCCGCTTGCGGCAACGGCAGCTTGTGGTGTTAGAGGAAGCCATGACGCAGGCCGAAAACTTGAATCTGCCTTTGGTCATCCATGCCCGACAGGCAGAAGCAGCTGCCCTGGAAGTAGTCTCAGGCTGCAAAACACCGGTGCTCTTTCACTGCTTTGCCGGATCGAGGCAGGTGGCGAGACAAATCACCAGGTTTGGTTTCTACCTGTCATTTTCAGCCATTCTTCTTTTCAGTTCTGAACTTCAGAAGGTCGCCACCGAAGTACCGCTACAACTAATCCTAACCGAAACCGACAGTCCCGCCTTGTCCCCCCGGCGCGACCGCCGCAGAAACGAGCCAGCTTTCCTCGAAACCATTATTTCCCGTCTGGCAGAGTTACTTCAGCATCCTCAGGGAAAAATAGCAGCAATAACAGCAGCAAATGCCCATAGATTCTATGGCCTCACTGCTTATCCAAACGCATAGTACTTGCCTTCCCTCATTACTTCCTGTTAATTTAGTTTATCTGCTCACCATTATCCCACTCCCCATTCATGTGTGGCAGACTTGAGTTCAACCAAAACAAGAACCACAATTACAACATTGATAATCTCGTAAAAAGTCATTAATGAGACGGCACAGTAAAAAGCTCCAGATGCAAGGCGCGCGAAACTGGGAACCCGCCACCAAGTGGTGGGACTGAGCGGAGCGGAGCGAGCGCGAAGAATCTTTAGGAATGAGGCGTACTTACAGGTACGCCGCAATGACTAAAGATGAAGCGCAACACAGCAGATGGACTTTTTACGAAGCCGTCAACCTTAGGATTAGTCACCCCAAAGCCCCATTTATTACACCAGGGATGCAAAATTAGGAATAGTTGAAAGGTATCCAATTCAATTGTTTTAGGCGAGCACCCTACAACGATATTTTTTTGGCGATGT
>CAMYLW010000132.1 GCA_947259475.1 Thermodesulfobacteriota bacterium | reverse complement strand
GATGCTGAGCAACCAGAAAATGAGTGAGGACGATGTCTTCTTCAGTTTGTGTGACGGTTACGACGGCGTCTATCCGTACATGACCGCCAATGTCACCACACCCTACACGATCGCGATGTCCGATCTCTCGAAGACAGGTCCGGTGGTGGTGGAGATCCCGCCCGGGCAGATCTACGGGGTGGTCGACAATGCCTGGATGCAGCCCATCAAGGAAATCAACGGTAAACCAGGAAAACTGCTGCTGGTGGGGCCAGGGCAGGATTACCCCAAAAACTTCAAAGGCGAGATCATCCAGTCCGACACCTTTCTGGTGCTGTATTTCTACCGTGCTCTGGGCACAGGGGCTGAGGCGAAAAAGTTGAGGACTGAAGTGAAGGCCTACAAATTGTCGGAGGCAAAGAATCCGCCAAAAACGAAGTTCATCAAATACGAGCCCAAGCCGGGAGATAAGGTCGAGCTGAACACTCAGCCCCGTGACATGCGCTTCTGGGAACTGGTGAATGCCTATGTCCAGAAAGAGCCCATGGCCGACCGGGACCGTTTTTTCTACGCCTGGCTGAAAGACCTGGGTATTAAAAAGGGCAAAGATTTTAAACCGACCGACTCTCAGAAAGAGATTCTGCAGCACGCCCTGGATGTGGGGATGGCCATGTCCCAGGCCATCTCTTTCAATAAAACCCGCAATATGTTTCCAACTTCTCTCTATGGCAAGGATTCCGGCTTTGAAGATGCGATGGCAGGGATGAACCCGAAAATTGATCTTGAAACCTACTCCATGTTTAACGAGCGGGCATCCTATGGTTTTGAGGCCACCACCACATCGGCCGGCATGGTTTCAAGGGTAGCCGGCAAAGGCTCGGCTTATCTGGGATCGTATTACGATGCCAACGGCGATGCGCTGATGGGCGGCAACAACTACAAACTCCACCTGGAGCCCAATCCGCCGGCAGCCAACTTCTGGTCCATCACAGTCTATGATATCAAGAACCGTTTGATTATCCGCAACAAAATTAAACGGTCTGACCGTTCATCCCGCACGGAAGGTCTTATCAAAAACAGTGACGGCTCTGTCGACATGTACTTCGGACCTCAAGCGCCCGCAGGCAAGGAGATAAACTGGATCCAGACCAATAAAGGGGAGTCTTTCTTTATCTACCTGAGATTGTACGGCCCGGAGAAAGCCTATTTTGACCAGTCCTTCCCTATGAACAAGATAGAGAAAATTAAATAAAGAAGGGCCTAAATGAAAACAAAGCAATTATTCACCCTTGCACTGGCCGGGCTGATGATCATGGCTGCAAGCCTTGTGACTTCTGTACAAGCGCAAGAAAAATATAATCTGGAAGACCAAGTCATTCACTTCCGAGCCATGGAAGCCATCACTTGGAGCATACCAATGGTCAGCACCAAAATGATGCGCGATGGGCTAAAAAAAGATGCGGGAGTCGGCTTGAACGATGTGGCTTACTTTTCCCAAATACAAAACTGGAAAGAAAGGTTCACCACCAACAACAATACGACGCCCTATATCCATATCTTCTGGAATGTGGAAAAAGAACCTGTAGTTGTTGAAATCCCGGCCAGCACCAAAGATGTCGGACTGGTCGGCACATTGCTCGATGTCTGGCAACGCACGACGGAGGAAGTTGGTGCCACCGGTTTTGATGGGGGGCGTGGCGGCAAATACCTGATTATGTCCCCAGACTACCAGGGGCCTTATCCGGAGGGTTATATTGCTGTCCAGCAAAAAACCTACAATGGTTCCACCACACTTCGTCCGTTGATTAAGGATACGAGTACGGACACCCTGAAAAAGGTCGCGGATTTTGTAAAAACGATAAAAGTGTATCCATTGTCAAAAGCTGCCAATCCAACCGCGACCCGTCATGTCGATATCTACGACAAAGTCATCAACGGTCTTCCCCCGTTTGACTTGAGCTATTTCAAAGAGCTTCACGAGATTCTTCAGGAAGAAAAGATCGAGGAGAAAGACCTGACGTTTTTAGGCGTGCTGGCTAGCATCGGTATTATGAAAGACGTTCCCTATCAACCGGATGAGCACCACCAGAAGATCTTTACAAGCGCGGCAAAGGATGCCCACACCTACCTGAAGAACAGCTATCTTGATCGTGTCGCTCCTCCGTTTTATGCCGACAGACAATGGTCCAATGCGGTTCCGCACAGCGGCGTGATTTCATACATGGACTGGCGTTTCCCGAACCATGTTGACTATGATGCGCGCGGTGCGGGTTACTTCGGTTTTTATACCAGCTTCAGGAAACTGGGAGCAGCAAGTTTCTATCTGAAAGTCTCCCGTGATCAAAAGGGAAAACGCCTCAACGGCAGCAATACGTACAAGATGACCGTGCCAGCCAAGGTTCCCATGAAAAACTTCTGGTCGGTTCTTGCTTACGACGCTGATGAGGCCACAATGATAGAGAACATGCCCAAATCAGGTGTGGCTTCAATCGATAAAGGTATCGGGACCAATAAAGACGGTACCGTGGATATTTACTTCAGCCAGAAAGCACCGAAAGGCAAGGAAGCCAACTGGGTACCCACCGCAGCCGGTAAGGAATTCTTTCTCTACTTCCGCATTTACGGACCGGAGAAGGCCGTGTGGGAAAAGAGTTGGAAACTCAATGACCTCGTCAAAGTTGACTGATATAGCCGCTTGGATATTTATGTGAGATGACACAAAAATGAAAGCGAGTAATAAGGAAGAAAAGATGAAAACAAAAGAATTTTTTATCTTGGTAATTACGGGGCTGACGACAATCTGCCTGGCGACCGCTGTCTGGGCCGCTCCCCCAAAGATGAAAATGACCACCGAGATACCGTCATCCATCACGATTGCAGACAAGGTGGAAACCAGTATTGGCGCTTTGACCTTTGAAGATGGATTCCCAACTGAAGAGACCGCGCAGAAGATCTATGATCAACTGGATTTTCAACGTGCTGTGGAGAGTGTGATGATGACCACACCAGGTGCCTCTGTGCATGCCTTTGCCCAGGCCATCCGTAAGTACGGGCCCGACAACGAGACTGCTATTATCTGGCCACGTATGGATTCCAAAGTGCAATTGCTGACACCAAATACCACGGTGATCTATCTCTTCCTGTGGCTTGACTTGAAAAAAGGTCCTATGGTCATGGAAGTACCGCCAAAGGTGCTCGGTCTAATTGATGATCACTGGTTCAAGTATGTCACGGATTTTGGCATGGCTGGCCCAGACAAAGGCAAGGGCGGCAAGTACCTTATATTGCCACCCGGCTATAAGGGCGATATACCCGATAGCTATCATGTGGCTAAATCAGCAACCTACGGCAACTGGTTGCTCATCCGCGGCTTTCTGGAAAACGGTGACGCTGCACCTGGTGTGAAGAATATCAAGGACAACTTCAAGCTCTACCCACTCGGAAAGACAGCCAGCGCATCCAAAGTGAAGTATTACGATATTTCCATGAAATATCTCAATACCGTTCACGCCTCAGATGTCACTTTCTTTGATCACATCAACGATATTGTGCAGTACGAGCCCAATGAGGCGCAAAATTCTGAGATACTTGGGTTGCTTCGCTCGATTGGTATCGAGAAGGGCAAGCCCTTCAAACCAGACGCGCGTATGAAAAAAATCCTAAAAGATGCGGCCAATGTCGGTTCAGCAGCGTCACGGGTAGTTCTCTATCGCAGCCGTGATCCAGAAGCGCCCGTCTTTCCAAACAGCGGTTGGGAGGCTCCCTGGATAGGGAACAGTTCTACCTTTGAGAAAAATGGTGTTAGCCTTCTTGATGCACGCACCCGTTTCCATATGTATGCTACAGGAATCACGCCGGCCATGGTGACTCCGAAGGTTGGTAGTGGCACGCAATACATCGCCGGTATGCGTGATTCTCAAGGGAATCCTTTAGATGGGAGCAAAACCTATAAAGTCCATTTACCGCCCAATGTACCAGCCAAACAGTTCTGGGCATTCACACTTTACAACGTGCAAACACGCTCCATGCTGCAGACTGATCAGCAGTTCCCAGAGATTAGCAGTAATGATAAAGCGTTGAAGAAAAACACTGATGGCTCCTACGATGTTTACTTCGGCCCGACAGCCCCTAAGGGCAAGGAGAGCAATTGGATACAGACAGTTCCCGGCTTGGGCTGGCACATGCTTTTCCGCCTTTATGGGCCTGAAAAGGCTTGGTTCGACAAGACCTGGCGGCCGAGCGAGGTCGAGTTGGTTAAATAGCTTAACAGAACCCGATAAAAGTTGGGGCGGGTTAATGCTCAGCCCAACAAACATAAGAAAGGAACCGATGTGAAAACAAAACAATTATTCACAGCAACCCTGACCTTGTTTATTGCTGTTTGCCTGGTGGCTCCAGCGTGGGCTCAGAAGGCCGGCAATACAGCAGAAACGAGAAACCTGTTTAAGACTGCTGGTCAGAAGCAGACGGCAAAGGATTTCAAACCGGCACCGGACAAGATTAAAACAGATTTCGGTACACTGACATTTGAAGGCGGTTCGTTTCCGGATAAAGCCTCGGTGCAGAAGATCTACGATGCACTGGATTTACAGCGCGCTACCCAGGCGTATATGGATTTCTTTCCTGCTCTTTCACTTTACAGCATTGTTCAGTCACAGATTCGTGACTTTGGATTCAAGACTTCCTCGGATGTAGGGGTGATGGCCGATTTCATGACGCCGAGTGAAAACTATCTGACTGGCAACAATATTACAGTTTATGCCTTTGCCTCTATAGATCTGAAAGTAGATGGCCCAACCGTGGTCGAGATTCCTCCCGGTATGTATGGCAACGCCAATGATGCTGCTTTCAAGTATCTCACAGACTTTGGCCCCACCGGACCCGATAAGGGTAAGGGCGGTAAGTATCTGTTCCTGCCGCCTGGCTATAAGGGCGAAGAACCGAAAGGGTTTTTTGTATTCCACTCACCAGGCTACAGGATTTGGGCAATGATGCGTGGTTTTGGTGAGGTGGGCAACGGCGATCAGGCGGTGAAATGGTTCAAGGATCGTCTCAAGGTCTACCCTTTGGCAACCGGCCCCAGGGATCACACTGCCACCAATTGTTCTGGTATAGGTGCGGATACCCTGCCTCCGGAAGACGGTTCTGTGTTCACGATGTTGAACGATATCATCCAGTATGAACCCACACAATTGTTCGATAAAGAATTGCTGGGGCGACTGGCCACACTGGGCATAGAAAAAGGCAAACCCTTTAAACCGGATGCGCGGATGAAAGGCATCTTTGATCAGGCTGCAAAGCAGGGTGTTGCCATGTCCCGTGCCATCGTGTACGCCTCCAGGGAGCCAAAGATCAACTACTGGTCCAACAGGCACTGGGAAAAAATGTTTGTTCGCAATACAGAGTTCATGATCAACGGCCACAGTGATATTGATGCCCGGACCCTCTGGCACTACCAGGCTATCTGCGTTTCACCGAATCTGCTCTCCACCACCCCGGGTGTGGGTACGGCCTACCTTACCGCCTTCAGGGACAAAGACGGCGCTTATCTGCTCGGTGACAAGAACTATCGGCTGCGCGTGCCGGCCAATCCCCCTGTGAAGCGCTTCTGGGCAGTGACCGCATATGACCCGATCAGCCGCAGCCTACTGGATTCGGGAGGGAACATCAACATCGGCAGCATGGGCAAACCTGAGGTGAATCCCAATGGCTCGG
>CAMYLW010000131.1 GCA_947259475.1 Thermodesulfobacteriota bacterium | reverse complement strand
CCTCTGGTCCTCGTACCAGGGGCTCAGCACATAGTCTTCGACGGTCTCGCTGAATCTCGGCCTGCCAGTTCCCACCTTCACCCTGACGTACCGGTCTTCCTTCAGGGTGTCGTGAATGGACCGTACCCCGCGGTGCCCGCCGGCGCCCCCGCCGCGCACAATCTTAATGCTGCCAAAATCCACGTCCAGATCATCGTGGATTACCAGCAAGTCTTGCACCGCGAGTTTGTAGTACGCCATGAGGGCAGCCACCGCCTGGCCACTCAGATTCATGAACGTCTGAGGTTTGGCCAAAATCACCTTGCGGCCGGCTATATCGCCAGCACCCCAAAAGCTGTGAAACCGCTCCCTCGTAACCATAATGGAGTGGGTCCCGGCCAACCGATCCACCACCATGAAACCTACGTTGTGACGGGTATGCTGGTAGGTCTTTCCTGGATTTCCAAGTCCCACCACTAGATGCACAGGCTTGCTCCATGGTCGTGTGAGCGGCCATTACCACAGGCTACTTTTTGTCCCCCTCCTCCTTGGTTTCGGCTTCAGCTTCAGCTTCTTCTTCCACCTCCTCTCCTTCTTCCTCTTCTTCTTCTAGAACTTCTGGTTCTATTTCTTCAACCGCCGTGGGTGGTACCACGGAGGCAATGGTAAGCTCATCCTCGGCCAAGACATCTACTCCTTCCGGAATCTCCAGGTCACTCACGTGCAATGAATCCCCGATGGCCAGAGCGGTGACCTCCAATTCGAAGGCCTCAGGTATTCGATCCGGCAGGCACGAGATTTCAAGAGTTCTACTCACCTGCTGGAGAATGCCACCCTCTTCGGACACACCGACGGCCGTCCCGGTCAGCGTTATCGGCACCTCAACGGATATCTTCTTGTCCATGGAAATGGCATATAAATCCACGTGCAGAATGTTCTGCTTGACTGGATCCACCTGGATTTCTTTAATCATGGCCCGATGGCTTTGGGTAGACTTTCCATCTTCGATATTAAGGTCAATGAGTATGTTCTCGCCCGCCCCGGTGGTAATGAGTTTCTCCAAATCCCTCGATTGCAGAATCAAAGGTACGGGATCGACCGCGGGACCATAGAATACTGCTGGTATCAAGGCCTGACGCCGCAGGGAGCGGGCCACACCTTTGCCGGTTTCTGTTCGTGATTGCGCAGCTAGCGCTACCGTTGTCATGTTTCCTCCTCTATTCTTCGTCAATTAGGCAATGAGCAAATTGGTCAAATGGTGAAAATATAACCAACTGGATTAACTAATCGCCTAATCAACTAATTCTCAATTTGACAAAAATTAAACAAATAGCGAACTCACCGAGTCATTCAGATGGGTCCGTTTAATGGCCTCACCGAGGAGGTTAGCTACGGTGAGAACCTTGATCTTTTTGCAACCCTTGGTCTCAGGCTGAAGGGGGATGCTGTCAGTGACAATTAAGTTCTCGATTGCAGATTCTTCAATCCTCCCAATTGCATTGCCGGAGAGCACCGCATGGGTGCAGCAGGCATTAATTGAGAGAGCGCCGTTTTCGGCCAGAGCCTTGGCCGCCTCGGTGAGGGTTCCCCCTGTGTCTACCATATCATCCAAAATGATGGCCGCCTTCCCCTCGACTTCACCAATGATGTGCATGGCCTTCACCTTCTGGTCTTCATCCCGGCGTTTATCGATAATGGCCAGGCTGGCATTCAGCCTCTTGGCAAAGGCACGAGCCCTTTCCACGCCGCCGGCGTCCGGAGAGACAATGACCAAGTCACTGTTCAAGTATTGTCTGATGTACTCCAGCAGCACGGGTGCAGCGAAGAGGTTGTCAACCGGAATGTCGAAAAATCCCTGAATCTGATTGGCGTGCAGGTCCAAACAAATCACCCGATGCCCACCGGCCACGGTGATCAGGTCGGCAACCAATTTGGCGCTGATGGGCACCCTGGGCAGCACCTTTGTATCCTGGCGGGCGTAACCATAGTAGGGTAAAACCGCGGTGATTCTCCACGCTGACGCCCGCTTGAGCGCATCAATGAGCACTAACAATTCCATAAGATTATGGTTCACGGGTGAACAGGTGGATTGCATCACGAAAACGTCCCTGCCACGCACGTTCTCACCAATTTCAACCATAATCTCACCGTCGCTGAAGGTCTGAACTACTGCCTTACCCTGGGAAATCTGAAGATGTTGGCAGATCTTAGCCGTCAGCTCCGGATTGGAATTACCGCCAAAAAGTTTCAGTCGGTCCAACATAAAAAACCAAAATTCCCGGTGGAGTTATCCTATTCTCACCTGCTGGTCAGCAGACTTGTGGTGTCCAAAGTATGTGCCACAGAGCTGGTGATATCATCCCTGTGGCAAAGCAAATCATGGGCGGCATGAGCCTCTTTCTCTGAGTGAAACAGGCCAACCAGAGTGGGCCCACTCCCTGTCATCGCTACTGCCCTGGCACCAGCTGCCAGCAGTGTTTTTCTCAAATCATGGAGCTGTGGATGGTGACCAAAAACCAGTGGTTCAAAATCATTGGCCAGCAGAGGTAGCATATCCTCCAGGGTCAGCTGTCGCCGGTCCAAGAGTCTCTGGTGGGAAGTGGTCATTTCTCCCGCAGAAGTGTCTCCAAGAATGTTGAATTTAGACCCATTTGGACTGGTTGTCAATGTCAAATTCTCGTAAGCCCAACGGGTTGAAACCTGAAAATGGGGGTGCATCAGCACTGTCCAGAATGTCGGCACATTGTTTATGGGAGTGAGGCGATCACCGATCCCTTCGGCCATTGCCCACTGCCCCAAAAGAAAAAATGGCACGTCTGCTCCCAGCTTCACTGCCAGTGGGTGCAGGTCCGGAACCGCCAATGGACCACCCAGAAGTTGATTAACTGCAAGCAGGGTTGTGGCCGCATCACTACTGCCACCTCCAAGTCCCGCGCTCACCGGAATACTCTTTTTCAGCTCGATCCTTACTCCCTCATCTCGCTGGCATGCATCCAGGACAAGCTGAGCCGCACGGTACACCAGGTTCTGTGCGTCTGTTGGCAAGTCGCTGTTTGGGCACCTTAGGTCCACACCGTGTGAGCCCAACTCGAGCCGCAGTTCATCATAAAGGCTCACCGGAACCATGAGTGACAGCAAATTGTGGTAGCTGTCCGGACGCTTGCCAAGGACCCGCAAGCCTAGATTAATCTTGGCAGGAGCCCCTGCCGTGATCACGGCAGCACTACTGGGCTTTTTGGACATAGCGCAGCCGCAAATCGTAAAGGATATGCTGGACTAGATTCTCTTCATCCGAGGTGAGGTTCCCTCGGGTTTTCTCTTCCAGCATCGCGATCAGATCAATGGTCTGTTTGGCCATGATCAGGTCTTCCTGCTGCTTGCCCGTGGCCGGATCTGGGACCTCGCCCAAATGAAGCAAAGTCGAGGTATTGAGGGAAAAGATGAAAGTGGAAAAGTTGATCTCCGGAAACGGCATTTGTTCGGCTTGCTCTGCCGCCGCTTCGGGTTCGACCTTTTCTTCCTCCTCGGTCCCAGGTTCTGGACGTTCATCCTTTTCTTCGGCCGGAGCTTCCTCCTTGGGCTCGCCCTCGTCGGTAAAGCGACGGCGATCCTTTATCACAAAACCTTTGCCTTCAATTTCTTCATCAGACATTTTACCACCACCCCTCTGGTCTCAATTTAGAAAATCCTGGCAACTTATCCAGTTCTTATCTGGATATAATCTCTTCCTACCGACACGGAGACGCGGAGAGACGGTGAAACGGCGATCAACTGCAATTCATTATTTATGTCCAGCATATCTCCCTGTCGTTGTCGCACTTCTTGCTGTAGCTGTTTACGTTGTCCTGCTTTCTCCGCGTCACCGCGTCGGTCTTTTCAGAGTTTCAACTTCTGGACAAAGGTGACGTTCGGCAAGCCGATCAACTCTTGTTGGACCTCCGGTGGCACCGGGGTATCGGTTCGCATCATGATAATGTTCTGGCCCTGCTCAATGACCTGACCCACATCCATGGTGGCGATGTTTATCCGGTGGGCTCCGAGACAGGTGCCAATAGCGCCTATGGTGCCGGGAGTGTCTATATTGTAAATGAGCAAGAGATGACCCTCAAGGGGTGCCTCCAGACGGAAATCATTTATCCGGACAATGCGCGGATCCTGTTTGCCAAAGGTGGTCCCGGAGGCCACGTTCTCGTGCTCCGTTGTCTTCATCCTGACCGAGATCAGGCTGGTAAAATCCTCCGCCTCACTACGCTTCGACTCTCTGATTTTTATGTCTCTTTCTTTGGCAAGCATTGGGGCGTTGACGAAGTTCACCTCATCACCGAGACTCGGGGTGAGCACTCCTTTCGTAAGGGATACAGTGAGGGGTACCGTATCAAGAGTGGCCAGTTCACCAATGAAATCAACCGCCACTTCCAGAATACCGCCTTTGGTGATTTGGCCCAATAAACTGCCCAGTCTTTCAGCCAGGGTCAGATAGGGTCGAAGTCTGGTCAGTACCTCCCCGTCCAGGGATGGTACATTCACCGCGTTGCGAACGGTGCCGGTCTGGAGGTAGTCTATGATCTGGCTGGCCACTGCCACCGCCACGTTCTCCTGGGCCTCATCGGTAGAGGCGCCGAGATGAGGGGTGGCTATGACGTTGTCCAAGGAAAGCAAAGGGTTGTCCTCCGGAGGCTCCTTCTCGAATACATCGAGGGCAGCTCCACCTAGCCTACCTCCCTGGAGTGCGTCGTAGAGATCCTGTTCGTTGACGATCCCCCCCCGGGCGCAATTGACCAGAAGCACTCCCTGCTTCATCTTGGCAAAGCACTCACGGTCGATCAGGTTGCTCGTTTCCGGTGTTATGGGAGTATGGACGGTGATACAATCGGACCGGGCCAAGAGTTCGTCGAGACTTACCGGCTCCACCCCCATTTTCTCGATGGCTTCCGCCGGGATATAGGGGTCGTAGCCGATAATGTTCATCTTCATGCCGCGGGCCCGGTCGGCAACTATCCTACCAATGCGGCCGATGCCGATAACACCCAGTGTTTTGTTGAACAGTTCCTTACCCCTGAACTTCTTCTTTTCCCACTCGTGGCTCTTCATGGATGCGGCCGCCTGAGGAATGTTGCGGCTGAGGGCCATGAGCATGGCCACTGCATGTTCGGCCGTAGTAATCACGTTGCCATCAGGGGTATTCATTACTACAATGCCCCGTTTACTGGCCGCTTGGATGTCCACATTGTCCAAACCTATGCCGGCCCTGCCGATAACCTTGAGCCGGTCCGCGGCCTCTATGACCTCTTCGCTCACCTTGGTGCCACTGCGGATCACCAGGCCGTCATAGTTCTTGATGATGCCGATCAATTCCTCTTGGGTGAGGCTGTTGTTCACCTCCACCTCGAAGCCCGGTGTTTGTTCCAGAGCTTCAACGCCCTTTTCATGGAGTGAATCGCTCACCAGAATCTTCATGTAACGTGGCGCTCCTGACCTAAGGAAAAAGGTATCCTGAGCGGGCTTATCCGCAGCATTATCTAACCTGAGGTATGTTATCCGAAAAGATACAACCTGATCTTTTGACTAAGTACCATCATTCACAAGACTTGTCAATCAGGATGGGCGCTGCTTCGGGGTCTTTTTTGTAGGCGCGGAATTGCTGGGTGTGACACTATGGTCAGACTATATGAAAATTACCCAGAAGACGCTGTCCGACAACCCTCCGAAAGCCCTGTATG
>CAMYLW010000130.1 GCA_947259475.1 Thermodesulfobacteriota bacterium | reverse complement strand
AATATCCCTAGCGCTAACTATGACAAGCCTGATTTAAAATGAAACATTTCCTGGACAGTTTGCCGGTATTTTCTGATTTCAGCTTGGCGGCGGGCGCGGCTCCACCCAAGGGTTTTGCCCATGAGTTTGGCTGCGACCACCTCCAATCCACCTCCGCCGTTGAAGTGCAACAGATCTGTTCGCCTGCTCATGAAGTCTTCCAGGGTGAGGGCCATCTCATCCTCTACCCCATAAATGACCTGGGCTTTGATTACCCGAGAGCCTGGCCCCAATTGTTCCAAGAGTTTCCGATCACTCAAACCCAGAGCCAGGATGTCCATGTGATTCCGACCGTAACTGTGGATCAGGTGCTCTATACTCGTCAAAGATAACCCCCATCTGGACTTGAGACCAAGGGATTGGGCTCTGAGATAGGAGGGAAAATCGATCATCTCCCCACCCGTCAGCGGCACCTCGTCCGTAGTGCAGGTCTGAAATCCACCCTCCAGCCGATGTGCATAGCGCTCCAGCACTTGATCAATCAGGTCTTGTGCCATGGTGCGGTGGGTTGTGAGCTTACCTCCGGCAATGACCGCAAGTCCTTCATCGTATAAATCGATATAGTGATCACGGCTGACCTTTGAGGGATCACCCTCCTCCATTATCAAGGGTCTGAGACCAGCCCAAGAAGACACTATATCGTCTGGGCCAAGATTGACTGATGGGAAACAATGGTTCAGTACATCGAGAAGGTATTCGACGTCGGCAGCCTGCACCAAGATCTTATCCAGCGAGTCGGTATAATCAGTATCAGTGGTTCCCACATAAGTAAACTGTTCGAGAGGTACCACAAATACTAAGCGTTCGTCCGTAGTGGGCACAGCCAGCACTTTGTTTACTTTGAGTCGGCTTTCAGGAAAGACCAGATGAACACCTTTGGTCGGTCGTATAGCAGGGCCGGGTTCGGAGTGGAGTTTGAACAGTTCTCCCGTCCAAGGTCCAGCAGCAACCACTACAACTCGGGCGCGAATCACCCCTTCTTTGCCTTTCATTACCTCACGGAACTTTACTGCATTGAAAGGCTCCTTGCCAATGTCAAGCCCTATTGCCTGAGTGTAATTGGCCACCACGGCACCGTACTCGTGGGCTGATTTGACCGTGACCAGGGTAAGGCGGGCATCATTTACCAGACAGTCGTAATAGATAAACCCCCCGGAGAGATTTTCCTTCCGCAGTAAAGGTTCTTCATGCAAAAGTTCCTCAGGCGACAGGTTGCGGTGACGCCCTAAAGAGCTATCGCTTGCCAAAAGGTCGTAGCCGAATAGCCCGATATGCATTTCGAGCCGCTTTTTCCAGCCTGAGTAGATTGGGATCAGAAAGGGGGCGGAATGCACCAGGTTCGGGGCCAGGTGGAGAAGTTTCTCCCGCTCGGATAAAGATTCCTTCACCAAACCAATGTCCAATTGTTGCAGATAACGCAATCCGCCGTGTATCAGCTTGGAAGACTTGCTGCTGGTGCCGCTGGCAAAGTCCGCCTTTTCTATGAGGGCTACTTTCATGCCGCGCATGGCAGCGTCTCGCGCTATGGCAGCCCCGGTAATACCTCCCCCAATCACGACAAGGTCGAACTCCTCCTTCTGCATTCTTTTGAGGTTGTTCTTCCTGGTTTTTGGGGAAAAATTCCCGCTCGAGGATCTGGATTTCAGCCTCAGCATGTTAGCCTCCCAACAGCTTTCCGGGGTTATCAAAAGACATGGAAGACCTGATATTTTTTGCACTTAATAGTGTTGCCAAGAACATGGAATGCTGGAATTTTGGCATAATGGAAATAAAACTACCAGCCCACGGGATTTGTGTGAAGCGGTCCCAGGCGATCCCCTGACCGTAAAAACCCATGTTCTTCTCCGTACGCAGCGCCTTAACACGGTCGGCCAGTGTCAGTTTCATAGTCATGTTCACTACTTCGATTATCAGGAATTTGCATACTGTATACTTACAGAATACACTTACTTTGCTTGGAGGATGAAAATGACAAAACTGCATGAATTAGCTGAACTCGGCCAGGCTATCTGGCTCGACTACATAAGCCGTTCCCTTATGGCATCCGGCGAACTACAAGAACTGGTTGACCAGGGGCTGCGGGGGGTCACCTCCAATCCATCTATCTTTGAAAAGGCCATTGCTGGGAGTGCTGATTACGATGAAGATTTGAATCGCCTGGTTCGTGATGGAAGATCGGTGGCAGAAATATATGAGAACCTGGCTATGTCAGACATCCGGAGCGCAGCTGATGTATTGCGCCCAGTCTACGAAAAGAGTGGGGGTGCTGATGGCTATGTGAGCCTCGAGGTAAATCCGGCTCTGGCTCACGACACCGGGGCCACCATAGCTGAAGCACGCCGCCTCTTTGCTTCCCTGGAGCGACCGAACGTGATGATCAAGGTGCCGGCCACACCCGCCGGCATACCAGCCATCGAGACCCTCATCGGTGAGGGTGTAAATATTAATGTTACCTTGATCTTCTCGCTCGAGCAATACGAGGCTGTGGCCACCGCCTACATTGCCGGGTTGGAAAAGCTGGCATTAGCAGGCGGTAATGTAGGCAGAGTGGCATCCGTGGCTTCCTTTTTCATCAGTCGGATTGATACCGCTGTGGATAAGGCCCTTGAAGAGATTGGTAATACTGAGATACGAGGCAAGATCGCCATTGATAATGCCAAGATTGCCTATCGTCGCTTCCGCGAAATTTTTCAGGGCGAAAGCTGGGAGAAATTGGCTGCCCGCGGCGGTAGGGTGCAACGACCCTTGTGGGGAAGTACCAGCACCAAGAATCCTACTTATCCTAATACTCTCTATGTGGATAGCTTGAGTGGACCTAACACGGTGACTACGCTGCCGCCCGCTACCCTGGATGATTTTCTGGATCATGGCACAGTAGCTGCCACTGTGGACATTGATGTGGAAGGGGCTCGCAACCGCATGGCTGAACTCGCCGAGCTTGGCATCGACCTGGACGCTATTACCAACAAGGTTCTCGATGAGGGTGTGGCGTCCTTTGCCAAATCCTTTGAGGGGTTGATTGCCAGCATTACTGAGAAACGGAGTAGATTGCTCGAAGAGTTGCAGGGCGTGTCAGCTAGCTCAGGTTCATAGGAGGCTACTCTGGTTCGTGTCCCACTCTTAATCTCATTGCCCCTTGAACTTCTAGTCGAAAGTCTTGGTTTCCTAAGATATAGATGGTAAACATACAAAAATAATTCCATTGGAAAGGGACAATATTATGGCGGATTATGATTTCGATATAGGAGTTATCGGCGGGGGGGCAGCAGGTCTGACCGTTACAGCCGGGGCGGCCCAGGCCGGTGCCAAGACTCTGCTGGTTGAGAAAGAAAAAGAACTTGGAGGTGACTGCCTCCATTATGGTTGTGTTCCGAGCAAAACCCTGATCAAAACAGCTCACGTCTACCACCTGATGAAGAACTCAAAAGAGTTCGGTCTTCCAGGGGTTGAGCTTCCGCCTGTTGATTATCGGGAAGTGGCAAAGAGAATTCAATCGGTCATCAGCACCATTCAAGAACACGATTCTGAGGAAAGATTTTGCCAACTCGGAGCCAAAGTTGAATTCGGCAGGGCAACCTTTGTTGATGAGCACAGTATCCACCTCAATGGGGAAACCATCTCAGCAAAGAACTGGGTCCTCGCCACAGGCTCCTCCCCTGGGATCCCACCCATAGATGGTCTGGATAGAACCCCCTACATCACCAACAAAGAAATCTGGTCCCTCGATCATTTGCCAAAATCGTTGATCATTCTTGGCGCCGGCCCCATAGCCATAGAAATGGCACAGGCATTCGGTCGTCTTGGCTCAAAAGTAACCGTGGTTCAGCGCAGCAATCAGATCTTGAGCAAAGAAGACAAAGACATGGCCGACACAGTCATGGAGGTTTTGCAGTCTGAAGGGGTAACATTTTACCTGGGCTCCGCGGTGTTGGGCGTGCGGGACCTGGGGAATGAGTTGGAGGTAACTATACAAAACGGCGCAAACACCAGAAGTAAGATTCGAGGAGAAAAGATCCTGATCGCCATGGGTCGAGAGGCCAATGTGACAGGTTTAGGTTTAGAAGGTCTGGGCATAGATTTCACTGGGAAAGGCATCCAGGTGGACAACCGCTTGAGGACCAAACAGAAGCACATTTATGCAGCGGGAGATGTTACCGGACAATATCAATTTACTCACGCAGCAGGTTATGAGGGAGGTGTTGTTTTCACCAATGCTATTTTTCATCTCCCCAGAAAAGTGGATTACACTTTTCTGCCGTGGTGTACATATACGGATCCTGAGCTGGCGAGCATTGGCATGAATGAAAAAGCGGCAGAAGCTGCCGGAATCGAGTATGCGGTATGGACCGAGGAGTTCAAAGGTAACGACAGAAGCCTGGCGGAGGGTGAGAGAGTCGGCAAGATCAAGATGATTCTGGACGGAAAAGAGAAGCCCATAGGTGTACAAATATTGGGACCTCAGGCAGGAGAACTGCTCAATGAATGGGTGGCGGTGTTGAACGGCAAGATGAAGCTCTCCACCCTGGCTTCTGCAGTACATCCCTATCCGACTCTCGGTGAAATCAACAAAAGAGTCGCAGGGAATTTTTTCTCTCCCAAAATCTTTTCGGAGAGGGTAAAGAAGGGGTTGAAGTTTTTCTTCAATCTGAAGGGAAGAGCCTGCGAGTAAAGCATAGAGCATGGAGCATGGAGCATGGAGCATAGAGATAGATGGTCATTGTGGCGTTGAAACAACTTAATGACAGCCGTGAGGCGTAATGAAGGGCGCCAGCCCTATTGACGGCGCAGCCAAATGACAACAAACTTGGCAACAGATAGTGATAAGATACATAGACAATCGCCAAGTACTTAAAGGAGCAGGTGATATGCAAATAGCTATGATAGGGTTGGGGCGCATGGGAATGAACATGGCAAAGCGGCTCCTCCAGGGTGGCCATGAGGTTGTGGCCTACAACCGGACTCCCACTAAGACTGAGGAGATAGTCAAAGAGGGTGCGATAGGAAGCTTTTCACTGACCGAACTCGTTGACAAGTTGACCGCGCCACGGGTGGTTTGGCTCATGCTTCCCGCTGGCCAACCAGTTGATGACCATCTTGACCAGCTCTTGGAGTTGCTCGCCCCGGGTGACATTGTTATCGATGGGGGCAACACCTACTATAAAGATGACATTCGCCGGGCAGAGATGCTGACTGCAAAGGCAATCAAGTTCATGGATGTGGGAGTAAGCGGCGGCATCTGGGGACTCGAGGTTGGTTATTGCATGATGACGGGTGGAGAACGAGAGGTCTTCGAGCATCTTGAACCCATTTTCAAAACTCTTGCTCCTGAGAACGGCTACCTCTATTGTGGCCCCACCGGTGCCGGGCACTTCGTCAAGATGGTTCATAATGGCATCGAGTACGGTATGATGCAGGCCTACGGGGAAGGATTTGCCATTATGGAGGGCTCACCTTATGCTGAGTTTCTAGATTATTCTCAGGTTGCTCATCTCTGGAATCAGGGTAGTGTTATTCGGTCCTGGCTCTTGGAACTGCTAGAAACAGCCTTTGGCAAAGATGAAAGGTTGACTAAAATTCGTGGCTATGTAGAAGACTCTGGGGAGGGACGTTGGACCGTGCAGCAGGCTGTGGAGAGTGGAGTGTCAGCCCCGGTTATAGCTCTTTCACTTTTCAGGAGGTTCAGATCAAGGGAGGAAGATCCCTTCGAGGATAAGGTTATCGCCGCCCTTCGGCGGGAATTTGGTGGGCATGCAGTGGTGGCTGCTAAAGATAGCTAGTGGTTGTGGAGTACTGTAGTATTAGAGTGACTAGAAATTCCAAATAACAAATCACAAATATCAAACAAATCACAATGACCAAAATTCAAAATTCGAAACCTGTTTCTTGTTTTGGTCATTGAATATTGCAATTTGAGATTTGTCTGTAATTTGGTGCTTGGGATTTGATATTTTGCAATGTTCCAGCAGACTGCCGCACTAGGCAAAGACATCGAAGCCACATCAGGTGGCAGCTTTTATGTTTTTTCCCTGACACCTGAAACCTGACACCTAATTTATCCCCGACGGAATGTAATCTATTTGCTGTGGTTACGACATATGGTCAAGAGTAAACAGAACATGACGAGCACTCAAAAAGAAGACAAGCCACAAGCCACAGCAACTGAAGTTGGGGGAGAGAACATGGAACAAGTAATAGAGTCCGCCACTCCAGGTCGCAACAAAGCCATGATAAAAGCATTTATGTTTGTGGCGTTTGTTATTATGGCCATTTACATTGTTAAATTCACGCCGGTTAAAGGGTATCTTACTGCGGAAGCTTTGGGAAACTTCCTTAATACAGCGGGGTTGTGGGCTCCTCTGGTTTTTGTATTTGTTTATGCCGCAGGTGTATGTCTTTTCGTGCCTGGCACGCTCCTAACCGGTATAGGCGCTGCCATTTTTGGGGCCTATTGGGGGTTTCTCTATGTCTGGTTTGGAGCTATGATAGGTGCCAGTGCAGCCTTTTGGATTGGGCGCACTCTAGGTAGAGAATTTGCAGCCTCGCTGATTGGGGATAAGTTGAAGAAATATGACGATGCCATTGAGCGGAACGGATTTGCCGCCACATTGTACCTGCGGCTTCTCTACTTTCCATTTACACCCATGAATTTCGGTATGGGTCTTACCAGGGTACGTTTTTGGGACTACTTTTTTGGTACGGCCCTGGGCATCATCGTCGGGACCTTTATCTTCACCTTTTTCATCGGAACACTAAAAGATGTTTGGGTTTCAGGAAACTGGGGTGAACTGTTGTCTTTCAAGGTTTTCTTTTCCATAGGGTTGTTTATCTTTTCACTCTTCATTCCGAAAATTATAAAAAAGATTAAAGGTGAGCAGTAAGAAGCTGAGAGTAAGAAGAGCCGCGCAGACCAAGACGGAACAAAAAGCCCCGATCACTACCGAGAGTGGTCGGGGTTTTTTGTGTCGATCTGGTGGGGCTAGATATGGTAACCGTTTTTTAAAAGACGAAGTGTGTATGAAAGTATGTAACGTGAACTTTGACAATGCCAGTGTGGACTTCAGATATTGACGATTAACTAGTCAAATGCTTACTCTTGGTTATTAGTCCGCTCAAATTGCTTAAGAGGCCCTGTAAATTTCACTGCAACTCCCTCATTATCCCCGACTAGCCGGATGATCTGTGCAGAACCTTGAAGCCCAATGGTCGTCTCTTGGCCAGAGAAACTGGGTGGAATAGATAAGGTGAGGATTATCTGATCGTGGAGTTGGAATGCATGCAAGTCATTGACTTTGATGAAAGCTCCACACGGCCCAACGTTCTCAGTTACTCCCTCGACTGGAAAATACAATCCCACCTTGCAAAACCTCACCGAAAAGCGGCGGCTCAATCTCACATTTCTTCTACGCTCAGCGAGTTCCCCTAGAATCTGGGACCTCTCTTGGGTACCATCCGGAGCGGCACAATAGTCTTGTTCTTTAAGGTTGATAGCTTCCATTTTTGACCTCCCGGGAAAACCCCATTTAAGCTGTGAAAAGTTATCTTACAAGAA
>CAMYLW010000129.1 GCA_947259475.1 Thermodesulfobacteriota bacterium | reverse complement strand
CTGGTGGCACCAGCGGATCATATCCTCGATTTTTTCTTTCTCGCCTTCCAGAACGGCCTCAACTCGACCGTCGGGAGTATTCATAACCCAGCCAATAATTTCTCTTTCCTGAGCGGCTCTCTGGGTGTAGTCCCTGAAGAAAACCCCCTGTACACGCCCGGAAATGAGTATGTGCGCTCGTACTTTTTCCATGGGCTTCCCCCTACTCACCCGAACCTTGGTCCCTCAGCGGCCATGTGTTCTGATTACTAAGAATAATTAAGTTAAAAGGTGTGTTAAATATCGAATACCCGCCCGCCTCGCCTGAGCGGCTCGCGATGGCGGGCAGGTCGAACACGAAATTTCGAATTATGAAGTTTTTTCTTTGCAGGAATTCCGCCGTACGAACAATTCGGAAGGCAAAATCAAATATCATGCTTTCCTTTGTCATTCGTTATTCCTTGTTCGACATTCTGCGGTTCGAAAGTGCCATCACTTCGTCATCCCGAATCCTCCCCAAGTAGTTCGAGAAACTCCTCTTCGTCTAGGAGTTGGATTCCCAGTTCGTGGGCCTTTGCCAACTTGGAACCAGCACCAGGGCCGTGAACAACATAATCGGTTCTCGAGGACACAGAGGAACCGGTCCTGCCGCCCAACGTTTCAATCCGTCTCTGGGCCTCTTTTCGAGAGAATTTTTCCATGGTACCTGTGAAGATAAAGGTCTTTCCAGCAAGTTCAGTTTTGGCAGGCCGCGCTGCTTCCATGGCCTCAGGGCTCACCTCCTCGAGCAAGCGGTCCAGCTCTGCACCCACTGAAGGGTTAGAGAAGAAATCAACTGCGGACCTGGCAACAATGGGGCCCACCCCTTCTACCTCCAGAAGCTGATCTGCGGTTGCGTTTCGGATGGCTGCAAAAGTGCCAAAATGACGGGCTATGTCTGCGGCCGTTTTATCACCCACATTGGGAATGCCGAGGCCGTAGAGGAATCGGTGTAACTGGGGTTTCCTGGTGTTTTCTATTGCTGTTACTAAATTGTTGGCCGAAAGCTCACCAAAGCCTTCTAGCGGAGCGATCCCATCTTGGGAAAGCTTGTAGACAGAGGCGAGATCATTGATCAGGCCCATTTCCAGGAAGGTGCTTATGGTCTTTTCGCCGAGACCTTCAATATCCAGAGCACTTCTGGACGCATAGTGACTGATGCTGCCGTGGATCTGTGCCGAGCAACCAAGACGGTTGGGGCATTTGTGATAAGCTCCCTCCTCAACCACTCTACTCCGGCATACTGGACACCTGTCAGGAGCCAGAAACGGTTCACTGCGGGGCTCCCCCGGCTTGATTACTTCCATCACCTGAGGAATGACATCCCCAGCCCGCTGGATCCGGACAGTATCTCCAGCCCGCACATCCAGTCGCTTCACCTCTCCAAAGTTGTGCAGAGATGCCCGAGACACGGTAACTCCACCCACGTCCACCGGCAGTAGCAGCGCCACGGGTGTCAACTTGCCGGTGCGACCCACCTGGACAATGAGCTTTTCCAGCCGGGTTACCTCCTGGCGAGGTTCAAACTTGTAGGCTACGGCCCAGCGGGGCGTTCTGGTGCGCGAGCCCATCTTCGTTCGCAGAGGGAGCCCGTCAACCTTTACCACAATACCGTCCACTTCATAATCGAGCCGGTCACGAGTTTCACTGTAGCGGCGATGGATGGCCTCAATATCTTTCTGGGAGGTGGTTTGCTCCATCGCTTCAGGTGGGACCCGCAGCCCCCAGCGTTTGAGGTCAGCCAAACAGTCACTCTCGGTCTGGTAGCCCAAATCATCTGCATTGGAGAGTTCAAATGGGAACAGTTCCAGAGGCCGACTGGCAGTGACGGTGGGATCGAGTTGGCGCAGAGAGCCAGAGGTGGCATTGCGAGGATTTGCAAAGGGTTTATTGTCCTCGGTGATAAGTCGTTCGTTGAGTTTTCGGAAACCTTCCACCGGCATGAATATCTCTCCCCGCACCACCACAAAAGCGGGCGCCGGCGCAGAGAGAGTTTTTGGGATGGTGGCAATAGCGCGAATGTTGAGGGTAATATTTTCCCCGGTGAAGCCGTCTCCGCGGGTGGCGGCGCGGCTCAGCCTACGGTTTTCGTAGGTCAGCTCCACGGATACCCCGTCCACTTTAGGTTGGATCAGGTAGTCTACCCCGGTTTCTCCTGCTGCTTCGAGGACTCTGCGGTGAAAATCCTCCAAAATACGGGGTTCGTGAGCAGACTCCAGGCTCAGCATGGGCCGGTGAAGGGTGACGGATCTGAACGCTTCCAGAGGCTCGTCGCCTACCCGTTGGGTTGGTGAGTCGGGGCTGATGAGTTGGGGGTACTCTTTTTCCAGCCTCAGCAGCTCTTGAAAAAGCTCATCATAGGCCGCATCAGCAATCTCAGGGTCATTGAGACGATAATAGCGGTAATTATGGTAGTCGATCTGCTCCCGCAGCTCGGTGACTCTCTCGCGCACGCTTTCTGGAATGTTGTCAACGCTCTTTTTCACAGTTTTGCCTACCTCGATCCCATTTGTTCCACGAGCCGACTGAAACGGAGATACGGAGATACGGAGACACGGAGCATTAGAAACTCGAAACTAGCAGGCTGCTGAAAAACTCAATACTTTGAGTACGAGCATCAGGTCCGTCTTTCCGGAGGAGCCCCGCTTCGCGGGGCGAGATCCGGAATCCAGTAGAAGGTAAACATAGTCAGGTTCTTTCTGGATCCCGGCTCGCGTCCGCCGCCGGCGGACTTGGCCGGGATGACGAATTATGACACGGTCCCTTTTCGAAATTGTCCTGCGGACTCCCACCCTTCGGGCGGGTTCCCGGTTTCGAAATCTGCAATTCGAAATAACTTAGCCTTGTGCCACTGGCTCCATGCTCTACCTGTCCTGAGCCCGTCGAAGGATGCGCTATGCGTCTTTTGCGACGGACCGCGTACAACGGACTACTGACGCGAAGCTAAATAGCCCCCGTTGCTGCGCGTATCAGGCCGAAACAGCCTGAGAGCATCATGTCGCCATACGGCACGGCGAAATAATAGCCCAGGCTCTTCGCCAGATGTCGTTGGGGACCGGTTACCACTACAGTTGGAAAAGCGCTCATGCCTTTGACCTCGGGAAGGGTGACGCAACCGTGCCCTTGGTCGTCGAACACCTCCCGATCACTGAGTGTACCTTGACGAAAACGGACCAGGTGATCATGAAGCTTGGCAACCGTGAGGCAACCAGTGTGGTGCTCGTAGATACCAACGATTTTCGAGTCGAGTACCAGCGAGGCCACCGCATGCTGATTTCCTAGGTTGAGTACTATCAACCCTTCTTGGGTCTTGTCCGCAGCTGTTGGATCGCAAAGGGCACCTAAGATGGCAGCGGCACCGGTGTCCATTACCAGGGCGCCGGGTAAGTCTCGCTTTACAGCTTGCATTCTGGTCAGATAGTCTGGCGGTTCCTCATACCAGAGCTGATCCAATCTGCCACCTCGATCAAGGAAATCGCGCCATTGCTGGAAGCGGAACAAACGGTTACTCCCGTGCGGCGAGAAACCATGGTCCTGGACCGCCACTGCATATGAGTCCGGTAGCTCAACTTCGAAAGGAGCAAGGGCCTCGGCCAGGGCCGCATGGTCCACGTCGCCCATTGTCACCGGATGCGAATCAGGTGGGAGTTCCTCCACTAGAGTCACTCCCAAACCTCTGACGCGATCCAGGTTGTCATATATGGTTAGTGCAGCCCCTACTTCAGCGTATACAGGATGTCCGGCTTGTAGGTGCTCCTGGAGGGCCCCAACACAGGCGCCACCACCCATTAGGTTCCCGGTAAGAAAAATAGGAACACTCTGCGAGGTGCAACGACGGATGCGATTTGCCACCACCACAGTCTGGGACGGCAACACCAGCTTGACGCAATTCTCTATGGGAGTGTCTGGCTGCCAAAGGAGAATATCCTGGGTGCCACCCCCAACGTCTATGGCCAGAGTTGGTCTGGCGGGCCGATGCGATTTGTCTGAAACCATATGTCAGATCCCTCGAACAAAACCAAGCGACAGTGTTAGCCAGATACTACAATAAACTCTGAGCAATCGCTCTTGGTGCCTAGTGTCTAGTGCTTAGTGCCTAGTTAACCTCGCCGCGTCACCGTCTCTTCGTGTCGCCTATTATGCAACACACAAGTATGTTAGACAAGAAGATGTGGTGGCAGGCTGGAGCAGAAGTCTAGGAGAGTTTCACTTGCCTGGCGGCAGGCCCGCTTAAAGCGGGTGCTGCGGAAGCCGGGTCTCCATTTTAGGGTGAAAAGTTCATCTGAGACCACCAACAGCCCAACCAACCGTACTTTTCTATATGCGGCCACATGAAAGAGTGCTGACATCTCCATTTCCACTGCCAGGAGTCCCTCTTCTCCATAACCGCTCACTTTGTCCACGGTTTCTCGCAGTGGAGCGTCGGTGGTCCAGATGGGTCCTGCACGAACGGAGAGCCCGTTTTGCCCACAGTAGTCTTGAAAGCTACCAAACAAGTCGGTGTCTGGAAGAAATTTTGCCGTGCTCATAGGATAGTGGGAAGATGTTCCTTCTTCGCTGCGAGCTGAGCTGGGCAAAAGCCAATCCCCAATTGTAAGGTCTGATTGCAGCGACCCACACCAGCCAAAGACTATAATTACCCGGCTTCCAAGGGCGATCAGCTTCTCGAGGACAAGGACAGCCTGTGGGGCACCAAGGATGGGGCCTGCGATGGTGATGGAACGGTTAGCATGGACCACGTCCAGCAGACGAGCGTTATAAGCTGTTCGCGCACTGTCTGCAACGGGGGCTGTCAGACGGCAGAATCGATGGCGATCTGCTTCACTGCAGGCCATAATGGCCAGCGGCGCGCTGGATTTTTCCCGGGAACCTTTACGGGATTCGATAACGACCCGGTCCTCTTCAAGCGTCATTGTGGTGCAAATCCTAATGGCTAAACAAAAAGGGGTAATTCACCACGAAGAGCACGAAGATCACAAAGAATTTTGAGACCATAATCATTTATTCTTTGTGCCGTCAGTGGTTCTGCTCTCCCTCCTAGTGGACAATGCTCACCCTAATGTTCCGTTCCAAAAGTAGCCCCCCTTTATCCACTCCCCGTCATTCCGGAATCCGCCGGTGGCGGATATCCGGAATCCAGTGAGATTCTAATATAGTCTCATTATTACTGGATCCCGGCTCGCGTCCCGCTTTGCGAGACTTGGCCGGGATGACTAATTCTGGCCCAGTCTCTGGTGGGAGAGGACTTCCCTGGTTGGCACCAATTGCAGAAACTCTTAGAACCGTAGAATATCGAACAAGGAATATCGAATGTCGAAGTGATCACTTCATGATTCTGCGGTTCCTTGTTCTACATTCGATATTCAATGGTCTCAGTCAGTTGCATTCATCTCAGAAAGTACCCACTGTCCTTATTCTGGTTTAAAATACCCTAGTCTGCAAAAAGGAAAAAGCGGAGTAGAGTGGTCTCTGCCTAAAGAGGACCATCTTGCTCCGCTTTATTGAAAGGATAAATACTCTTGTTTCTTGGTCCGGCTTGTTGCCGCTACCACGAAGCCAAGGTTGAAGTGGTCATGAGGTTGTCTATTTGACCATTCCCTTGAGCTTGCTGCCGGCCTTGAATTTGACGACCTTGTAAGAAGCCGGCCAGAGCTTTTTCTGCAGCAGCTTTGGTGATCCCGGCACTATCTGCCATTTTTGCTACGAGATCTGCCTTGGTCATAAATTCCTCCTCTTGTTGTCAATAAGCTTTTGGTTGGTCCCACCCCCAATGCCCTGTAAACCCTCTCCTGTCGCGGCTATACAGAGGGACCCACCGTAAAACTGCATGAATAGAGGCATTATACATAAGTTGTTTTTAAACGCAAGAAAATATTTGTAAAAAGTCAAAGGTGCCTGAAAAAGGGCGACTCAACATCCTAGCTGGGGAGTGTGGGTCAATTAAGAGAAGCCATACATATAGTGATCTGGATCTTAATTGTCATTTATGTTGTGTCAAGAAAGTAGGATGCCCAGTGGTCGCAGTCACGCCAAGGCGTGAATTCATGAAATATCCGGGCTAACTTTCCATCGCCGCCTTGATGTTCATCTCAATGCCGTTTTTTTCAAAGAAAATCTTGAGGATTCGGGCGGTAGCGCCCCAAATGCGGTAGTTTCCGTAGGAAACAAAGTAGGCCCGAAACCGTTGATTCTCGGTATCGTAGGAGCGGTGGGACCAATGTTTATCATTGGCAAGAAAATCCAGAGGAACAAAGAGAATTTCGGCAACCTCGCGGCTGTTAGGCTGAAAAGGATAAGGATAAGGGATGAATCCCACGAAGGTATATACCAGAAAGCCGGTTGTTACCGTGGTAATAGGGTCCAGTACCCCCAGGATCTCCACATCCTCTGGCTTTAAATCAATTTCTTCTTGCGCTTCTCTCAACGCGGTTGCCAGCAGGTTCTCGTCATGGGGATCGCGAACCCCACCGGGAAAGGAGACCTGACCCTTGTGGGCTTTCACAGTCTGGGTCCTCTTGGTAAAAAGAACGTGCAAGTTGCTGTCTTTGAGCAGCAAGGGAAAGAGCACCGCGGCGGGAGTCAGGTTTTCAGGAATCGATGTTTCTTGGGTTTCAAAAGCCAGGTTCTGGCGTATTCTCTCCAGCATGATGGGTGAGCTCCGAATAATGCGGACAATTCGTGGATTGTAAACCATATGGCCCAGCCTCGCAACATGGAAGCACGCATAAACGATCGCGGATTTCGGATACGACGATTTACTTTACTCCGTATTATAGTGGTCTAAGACCGCCTGATTGAGGACTTACCACAGAGGCACAGAGATCACGGAGAAGGGTGTTTTTCCCCTGGCCGGGAGACGACGGCCAGGGAAAAGAGCCTCCGCCTCCGGCGAAAGCTCTATAGCACGGCTCCAACCGTTGACATCAAGCCACCAGGTTACTAG
>CAMYLW010000128.1 GCA_947259475.1 Thermodesulfobacteriota bacterium | reverse complement strand
GATGATGCCATTCTTGATATCCTCCACCGTCCTGTCTGGGTAAGTATAGTGCTCGTTGGGGCCCTGACCGGAGTCCGATGGACTTCTCCCCGCCCGCCGTTTGATTTCATTTTCGTTGCGGTATTGAAAAGCGTCCTGGTCTTGATTTGGGCCCAAGCTATCAACCGAGTATTGCAGCGTATTGCCGATGACTGGATTCGTCACTGGCGCGAAGGAGACCGCCATGGCAGCGAAATGATTCGGTTGGGTGGCAGTATTGCTAGGCTAGTGGTTCTGGCAGGAGCGATCTTTCTCTTTCTCTCCCTTTGGAAGATCAACATAACGCCTTTACTGGCCTCTGCCGGGATCGCCGGTGTTGCCGTGGCTCTGGCGGCTAAGGAGACACTTTCCAATTTCTTCGGCGGGATTACCGTTCTGCTCGATCAGCCATATAAGGTGGGTGATTACATAGTCCTCGATTCGGGCGAAAGGGGGGAAGTCGTCGAAGTCGGTCTGCGTAGCACGAGAATACTGACTCGGGATGATGTCCAGATTTCCATTCCCAATTCGGTTATCACCAATACCAAGGTCATAAACGAAAGCGCCCCTGAGCCCCGTTTCAGAGTGAGAATCAAGGTAGGGGTGGCCTATGGGACCGATGTGGATCAGGTGGAGGAGGTTCTTCTCTCCGTGGCTCGCGATAACCCGCTGGTCGTGACCAAACCGGAGCCTCGGGTGCGGTTTCGTACCTTCGGGGAGTCGTCCCTGGATTTTGAGTTGCTGTGCTGGGCTCACAGGCCTCATGACAAGGGAAGGATTACTCACCAGTTGAACCGGGCCATCTACAAAGCATTCGACCAGGCCAGCATTCTCATCCCCTTTCCTCAAAGGGATGTTCATATGCACTCTCCTTCGGAGAGTGGGTAATTAGAAAATTAGGAAATTGGAGAATTAGGGCATTAGTTAAATGGTTAATTCCTTTACGGTTCACGGTTTATTGTTTAGCATTTATTTAAACTAATTTTCTAATCAACTAATCGACGCTGCAAGTTTTGCTAGGCGAAACCAAATGGAATGCATTCTTCTCGGTAGTGGCGGCATGATGCCCATGCCGTATCGGCTTCTCACCTCTCTGGCGGTGAGAGTCGACGGCCAGATATACCTCTTTGATGCCGGTGAAGGTACCCAGCTTGGCTTGAAAAAAACAAAAATTGGTGTCCGCGGGCTAGACGTCCTGGCCGTCAGTCACCTTCACGCGGATCATTGCCTTGGTATCCCAGGCATCATGATGTTGAGGTCGCAAATTCAGGACCCCGACCCCCTCACCATAATCGGCCCCCCAGGCATCAAGAAATTCATTCAGCACGCTCACGAAAATCTGGAGTTCTTCCTCAATTACCAGATCACTTTCCTGGAGTGGTCATCGGAATCAGACGAAGTAGCATACCAAAATGACCAGGTTCGGATCATCTGGCACCCCCTGGAACACAGCCGCTTTTGTCTGGGGTACCGCCTGGAAGAGCTTGACCGACCTGGCAAGTTCAAGCCTCATCTGGCCGCATCCCTGGGCATCCCCAAAGGACCCCATTGGGGTCAACTTCAGCAGGGACAGAAGGTCACCCTTGAGGATGGCAAGGAGATCACTCCTGATCAGGTTTTGGGAGAATCCAGGCGGGGTCGTTATGTGGCCTATGTGGTGGACACCAGACCGTCAAAGGGAGTCTACCGGCTGTGCAAAGACGCTGATATCGCCTTCATGGAAGGAATGTTTCTACCTGAAGATGCCGAGCATGCAGAAGCCAAAGGCCACCTTACTGTGGTAGATGCTGCCCGCGTTGCCGAGCGGGCGGGGGTATGTCGCGCTGTGCTGGTTCACATCAGCCCTCGCTATGGCAGCGATGAGCTACCTCTTCTGGCAGCGGCTGCTCAATCTCGCTTTGACAGTGCTGAGATGGGAGAGGATTGTAAGGTTTATCAGGTGCCTTTGCCGGAGGATGATTGAGGCCAGAGGGCAGCTGGAAGAAGGCAGCAGGCAGAGGACAGAAAACAGAGGTCGGAGGTCGGAAGTCAGAGATCAGAAGACAGCGGACAGCGGATAGACGACAGAGGACAGAAGAAAGAATTGCGAATTGCGGATTTCGAATTGCGGATTTCGAATTGCGAAATGTTTTACGATTTCTACGACTTTTACGGTTTCTACAATTTACCGTTTACTGTTTACCATTTACTTAAACTAATTTTCTAATTCTCTAATTTCCTAATCTACGAATTAACTAACCTACATGAAAAAAATGGGTCGAAAACCAAATCCCCTGCTGAAGGAATTTCTAGACGACAGCCTTCCCCTGCCTGAAATTGACTGGGAGACAGTGCCGTTTGGAGTTAACCCCAGGGACGCCTGGGAGATGTTTGAAGAGAATGTGGAGGGGTGGGTGCCCATTTGGTTCCCAACCGCTGACCTCAGAAGTGGGCAAAGCTTCGGTGAATTCGAGCGCGCTTATTTCTTTAATGAAGACCTGGAAAGGATCCTAGAGGCCATGCATCGCTGGCCGTTGTGGGGAACGCCTACACAGAAAAAACATGCGGTTGCTTTTGCCCTGCTACATCTGTATTGCGAGGTGAACAGGTTTTGTCCGAAGGTCTAGGGCATGGAGCATGGAGCATGGAGCATAGAGTAGATTGTAGATTTGAGATTGCAGATTGCGGATTGAGCATTGGTCAGATGGCTGCGCCGTCATTAGGTCACTACGCTTCGCTGTCATTTGTTGTAATCGGTGGAGGACAGGTTGATGAACCAGAAAATTAGAGAATTAGGAAATTAGTCGAACATATCAATTGTTTACCGTTCACTGTTTACCGTTTACCGTTCACACTTTGCTTAAACTAATTCTCTAATTCTCTAATTTTCTAATCAACTAAAACCCAAGTGGAGAGGTGAAAATGTCCAACCTGTACTTCTGTAAATATTTCCCCGAAGGAGTTGAAGCTGAGAACTTTCTCCTGCCGGATGCCAAACCCCACTGGAATCCTTCACGGGACATGATGCTCAGCCATGTCTACCTCGATCTGGTGGTGGAAGTAGAGGCGAAAAAACTGAAAGGGACAGCGCACATTAGCTTCACCTCTATTAAGAAGAATCTGGAAAGCATTTTTCTTGACGCCAGGGAGATACGTATTGATCGTGTGGCCAGCGACGATGGACAAACTCTCCAATTTAAGCAAAATGATCGAGGTGTAATGATACACCTGGCTGGACCTGTTGGCCGCGGCCAGAGCAGCACGGTCTGTATTGATTATGGGGTAGAGAACCCGCGGTTGGGCCTTTATTTCACCGGACCGGATGATCACTACCAGGATAAGCTTTGGCAGGTGTGGAGTCAGGGCCAGGACGAGGACAATAAATACTGGTTTCCCTGTGTAGATCACCCTCGCGAGAAGGTTACCAGTGAGATCCGCGCTACGGTGGATAAACCCTATGTGGTGGTAAGCAATGGTGAACTCAAAGAAAAGTACGAGGATGATGATGGACGGCTGGTATATCACTGGTCCATGGAGAAGCCTCACAGCATTTATCTCATCAGTTTGGCGATCGGTGCTTACATTGAATTGACGGATGATTTTGAAGACATCCCTCTATCCTTCTACGTGCCTGAAGGCCGGGAGGAGGAAGGCTACCGCTCCTTTGAGAAAACAGCAGACATCGTGCGCTATTTTTCCGAGAAAACGGGTATCCGCTACCCTTACCCCCAGTATTCCCAGGTTGTGGCTCAGGATTTTATTTTTGGGGGCATGGAAAACACCACCGCCACTACTCTCACAGAAATGACCCTGCATGACGAGCGGGCCCATCTGGACTTCACCAGCGAACACCTGGTGGCCCACGAACTTGCACACCAGTGGTTTGGAGACCTGGTGACGTCCAAGAGTTGGAGTCACAGCTGGCTGCATGAGGGTTTTGCCACCTACTTCGACCTGCTTTACACCGAACATGCCGAAGGAGAGGATGAGTTCTACTACCGGCTGTTGGAGAATCGTGAAACCTATTTTCAAGAGCACGATTCCAAATACCGGCGGTCCATCGTCACCAACGTCTACAGCCAGCCCATTGATCTGTTTGATATGCATTTGTACCCGGGCAGCGCCGCCCGATTGCACATGCTACGCAGAATTTTGGGTGAGGAAGAATGGTGGGAGGTCATCACTCTCTTCCTGAAAGAACATAGAAATTCCGTGGTAGAAACCGTTGATTTCGCGCGATGCATAGAGGAGGTTACCGGAGATAATTATGACTGGTTTTTAGACCAATGGTTTTACAAGCCCGGGTTTCCGGTGCTGGAATGTTCCTGCGAATACCAGGAAAAAGAAAAGAACCTGATCTTCCATGTGAAGCAGAACCAGAACGCAGAAAAAGAGCCACATGCGTTCCGGTTTCCACTGACTGTGCGGTTGGTGGGCGAAGATGGTACAGCTCGGGATATTAAGGTGCAGGTTGAAGAACGGGAGCATCATTTCTACATCCCCGCTGAGGGGGAACCCTCCATGATTCTGGTTGATCCGGAGGACACCATTCTAAAAAGGATGCGGTGGAAAGTAGACAGCGGGAAACTCTCCAGGCAACTTAAAAAGGCAGAAAATGTGTTGAAGCGTATTGAGGCGGCCGCTGAATTGACCAAGGTGGGTGATCGTGAAGCCGTGACTAGCCTTGAAGAAGCCATGCACCATGATCCTTTTTGGGGGGTATCAGCACGTGCTGCTAAAGGGCTGGGTGAGATTCGCACTGAGCAGGCAATGCAGGCCTTGATTGGTGGGCTGAAAGTCACACATCCTAAGGCACGGAGGGCTGTGGTTAAAGCACTGGGAAATTTCAAGGAAGAGGAGGCTTTCCGAGCATTGCAGCCACTGGCTGAAAAAGACGCTTCCTACTTTGTGGAAGCCGAGGCTGTGTATGCCATTGCCCGCACCAAAGCAGAAGGTGCGTTTCATCTGGTTGTAGGGGCACTGGAAAAGGATTCTTTCAATGACGTAATTCGCTGTAAGGCCTTGGAAGGATTTGGCGAGCTCGATGATGATAAGGCCCTTGCCATACTCTATGAATACTCGCGCTATGGTAAGCTCGAGCTGGTTAGGGCGCAGGCCCTGCGGATTCTGGGAAAAATGGGGAAGAGCAGACCCGATAACCTGGAGATCTTGGAGAAGATCGGCGATGCATTCCAGGCGCCGGAAGGCCCCAGATCTTTCCGCGCCAAGCTGGCAGCCATTCAAGCGTTGGAAACATTGAATCGTGAAAGGGGGCTACCGATACTAAAGAGGGTGGCGGAGACTGAGCTGGACGGCCGCCTCGTTCGCAATGCCAGGCTGGCTGTGAGAAAGATCGAGAGGGGCAAGGATAAGGGGGAGGCAATTCTAAAGCTGGAAAAGCGGTTGGAAGAGTTTGCAGAGGAGAGCAAGAAGCTGAAGGATAGGTTGGATAAGCTAGAGTCACTAGGCACTAAGGACTAGGCACTCGGCAGAAGACAGAGATCGGAGGTCAGAAGTCAGAGATCAGAGGACAGAAGGCAGTGATGTTATCCGTTATTAGTTATTCGGGAAATCTGTCCCTGTGAGCTGCCTTGACGGCTTGAACGATTTGACTATTCCACTAATCAACTAATTTTCTAATTCTCTAATTTCCTAATTAACGAATCAACGACAGGTGTCTACCACGAGCTGAATCCCACCCTTGAATAGTTGAGACAATTGCATTATGCTGAAAACAATAAATTGATCAGGAGGTTGAAGTCTTTGACCGTCAATATAAACATTATGA
>CAMYLW010000127.1 GCA_947259475.1 Thermodesulfobacteriota bacterium | reverse complement strand
GGCCAACCCCAGCAACACATCTATTTGACTCTTAATCTCTCCGACCAACAGCGACAGCTCAAAGAAAAGAAAGGTGATGGACGGTCCCAGCCCCGCCGTCTCCGAAACAAAAATGGCTGAACAGGGTCAAATGATAGAAAAATTAGTTACTTTACTCCGCATTATGATGGTCTGAGGAGGCCTGATTTAAGATTCACCACAGAGGCACAGAGTACACAGAGAAAAACATTTAACCGCAGACCCACGCAGACGTGCGCGGACAGAAGATGAGAATTTAATGAATTTGACAGGATTTACAAGATCTACAAGATGAGAGTGACAAGTATAGCTGAGTAGATGCAAGGATCGCTTAAGGCTACAATGGGGAGCACATGTTGGCGAAAATAAGCCGGCTTATATTCGCCAACACGGGCTCCCATTTTGTCCCGATAGGAAGCTATCGGGACGCCCGCCAGGTGGCGGGCTGCCAAAGCGATCTTTGTCTTCGTGCTCTTCGTGTGCTTCGTGGTTCCAATTTAGCTTTTCTCTGTGCTCCCTGCCCGCCATCGCTCTCGCTCAGGCGAGGCGGGCGGGTCCGTGTCTCCGTGGTTAGTAAAGAAATGTGGATATCGAAATCTAGTTGATAAATCCTCAACGGTTGCGTCGACTTCTACGCCAGCTCATAGACATCTACAGTCCTTCAGGCAAGGAAGAGGACGTTCTCGCCTACCTCCACAGCTATCTGCAGAAAAATGGCCTATCAGCAATACGCCAGTCGGTGGATGACAGCCGCTACAACTTGATCGTGATTCCACCGGATACAGATGCCCGTGTCGCCCTCATTGGCCATCTGGATACGGTGGTGGCGTATGATCTGGAGAACTATGGTTATCAGGAACAGGATGATCTGGTTTTCGGTTTGGGGGCAGCCGACATGAAATCCGGTTGTGCCGCAATGATAGAGGCGTATTTGAGTTTGTGGGAAGCCGGACACCAGCAGCTTCCGGTGGCCCTGGTTATGGTAGTGGGGGAGGAAGAAGAGGGAGACGGCGCTGAGCGCTTGATGGAGGAATATCATTTCCCCTGGGCCATCTTAGCAGAGCCCACGGACCTTTGCCCATGTCTCAGTTGCTACGGCTACATGGAAGTCCAGCTGAGTGCCAAGGGCAAGAGAGTACATGCCTCTCTGGCCAGCCGGGATCAGAATCCCATCGAGACCATGCTCGGCTTACTTCTGCACATTTCCCACTACATGGTAAATGATCGGCCTGAAGGCATCTACAACATACGGAATCTTCTGAGCACGCAGGCGGGTTTTGCCGTTCCTGACTGGTGTGAGGCCTGGCTGGATGTTCACTTGCCACCCCACGCTCCCATAGGTGATATTTCCCTGGAGCTGGAAGAGATTGTAGACAGAGTCCAGCAAGAGAGTCCTCAGGTTGATACCAACATCCGCCTTGCCACCATCGAAGCAGGATATGAACTGCCGGAAAGAGGCTCGGTGGTAGAGGCCCTGCAGGCTACCTACTCCCGCCACTCTCTGGCCTGGGAGCCTCGGCCCTTCCCCAGCCATTCCGACGCCAATCAGCTCTGGGCTTCCGGTGTTAAGCCCATTCTCCTCGGCCCTGGTCAACTGGACAAGGCCCACGCCCCAGAAGAGTCGATCTCTTTTCAGCAGGTAGTGGATGCTGCCGAACTTTATCGAGATCTGATTATCTCCTTGCTGCAGTAAGTCCCTCTTTTTTCCCTAGCGCAAATCTGCAATCTCAAATCTACAATCCCCGCCCCTGGGAGGGGGCATAGCCCACCAGCTTATCACTCCTTATCGCCAGGTTGGTGGGACTGCATATAGTTTCGGAAGGACAGGAATAAGGCGGAAACAACAATTGCATGAGTTTTTGAAAATGCTTCCATGTTGACATTGACAAAGCGGACGATTTGTGAAATATCCTAGCGTTGGTAAGCTCAGTGGGATCTTACATACTATGTCAAGAAAGAGAAAACGAGATGAGACTGATATCGCCTTTTAGATCTGTAGGCGTGGCTCTCAGCTCCAACTCAGAGTTGTGGACGTATTGCAAACAAAAAAGGAGAAAAAGGATGAAAACACGAAAGACTCTCGTCATATTGTTGACAGGGGTATTTGTTGCAGTTCTGGTTGCCTGGATACCTGCTGCGGTGGCAGTGATAGGTAACTGGATACCTACTGATGTGGAGGTGCAGTCAAGTGAAATCGGTATCGGCCTCGGTTTGGCCCCAGACTACGAGGGGTCGGAAGACTATGGGTTCGTGCCTGCACTGTATGCTCGGACGGTTTGGGATTCTGGGCAGTACGTGCAGCTCCTAGCAAACGATATCAGAGGGAACGTGCTTCCGAGCGACACCTGGAGCTTTGGTCCGATGCTGGAGTATATCCGCAGCCGGGCCGATGTAGACAACAGTAGAGTGGATGACATGCAGAATGTTGACGCCTCAGTTATGCTGGGAGTCTTTGGCGGTGTCAAGATTGATAGATGGAGCTCCAGCATAGAGTTGAGAGCTGATGTGGCTGATTCAAATGGATTTTTAGCCACCCTCAACGGGGGCTACAACCTGCCGATCAATGAGCAGCTGAGTTTAGGGTTCGGCGTCTTTACGACCTATGCTGACGGTGACTATATGAATACCTATTTTAGTGTCGACAGAGGAGACGCGAGGCGCAGCGGTCTCAATAAAAAAGACGCCGACTCTGGTTTCAAGGATGTTGGTCTGAATCTGACCGCAGACTATGATTTCTATCAGAACTGGAGCGTCATGGGCATATTGCGTTACACCCGGCTCGTTGGCGATGCGGAGGACAGTCCGGTGGTGGATGACGAAGGTAATGAGAATCAGTTCATTGTTGGAGTCTTGGTGAAGTATTCCTTCTAGTTTGTGGAACTCTCCCCCGCTGGCATCTTGAACCTTTAGGGCGCACCAGTATAGCGTAAACTGACAAGGCCCGCTGAAAAGCGGGCCTTCTTTTTAACGAGTTGGGCGCTGCCACCCAGCTTTTGGAGTATTGGACGAATAGAAATCCCAAATCACAAAGACTGAGGTTTCAGTGTTCCCGCCTTCGCCTCAAGGGCTTCGGCGCGGCAAGCAGTGTTCCCCGCTGTCGCTTCGCTTCAGACGGGATCTTCGACAGGTTTCAGTTTCTTGTTTTTCTTCCCTGACACCTGACACCCGACACCTGACACCTTGAGATTTGGTGCTTGGAATTTGATATTTTGCAACGCTGCAGTACTCCAACTCTCCAATACTCCAGATTCCTAAAGATGAAACACCACCATTTTTAACTCGGTCATCTCCTCCACCGCATAACGAGGACCCTCCTTGCCAAACCCACTTTGTTTCAATCCCCCGTATGGCATGAGATCCACCCGCCACTGCGGCCCCCAGTTGACCATGAGATTGCCGCTGTGGACTTCATGAATGAACTTCATGGCCCAATCCAGATTGCGAGTAAAAATTCCGGCACTGAGACCATACGTGGAGTCATTGGCCAGAGCAATAGCCTGATCTATGTCGTTGAAGCGAGTGACTGCCACGGCCGGACCGAAGAGTTCGTCGCAAGAAATCCTTTCCTTGGCATCCACGTCGGCGACCACTGTAGGGGAAACAAGGTTTCCGTGGCGACTGCCGCCGGTAATCAGTCTGGCCCCGCTGCTGAGCGCCTCGTTGATCCACTCTTCCACCCGGATGGCATCAGGCTCCCTGATCATTGGCCCCATCTGGGTTTGCTCCTCCAGGGGATTGCCGGTGACAATGGCTTCAACCTCCGGTCGGAGCACATCCAGGAAGTCTTCGTAAACCTGATCATTGACCAGCACTCTCTGGGTTGAGATACATACCTGGCCGGCGAGGGCGTAGCCGGTGGCAGCCGTTGCTCGGGCAACCTGCTCAAGATCGGCATCCGGCATGATTATTAAGGGCGAGTTGGACCCCAGTTCCATGGTGACTTTCTTGATGCCTGCAACCTGGCAGATTCTTTCGCCCACGCTGGGGCTGCCCGTAAAAGAGATCTTTCGGACCCGAGGATCTGCACAGAGTTGCTCGCCAACTGAAGCGCCAGGTCCGGTGACGCATTGGATACCTTCGGGGGGCAGACCAGCCTCCAGGAGCAATTCAGTGAAGCGGAGAGCGGAGAGCGGGGTGTCGGTGGGGGGTTTGGCGATCACCGCGTTGCCGGCCGCCAAAGCAGGTCCGACTTTGTGGCAAAGGAGGTTCAGGGGGAAGTTGAAGGGGCTGATGGCAACCACCACACCGCACGGCACCCTGAGGGTGAAGCCAAACTTTCCCTGTCCCCCTGAGGCCGCATCAAGAGGGATGGTTTCCCCGCGGATTCTTTTTGCCTCTTCAGCAGATAGTTCTATGGTTTCTGCGGCCCGGACGACC
Organism: Thermodesulfobacteriota bacterium; assembly: GCA_947259475.1. Classification (GTDB taxonomy): domain Bacteria; phylum Desulfobacterota; class Syntrophobacteria; order BM002; family BM002; genus BM002. The sequence goes on along the minus strand of CAMYLW010000127.1, from coordinate 4,321 downwards.
TCGAATCTGGACTCCCACAGGGCTTTGCCTGATTCCTTGGAGATAAGACGAGCAAAGTCTTCCTGGTTCTCCCTGAGCAGGCCGGCTGTCTTGGTGAGGATGCTATAACGTTCATAGGCAGGCAGTTCAGCCATGACCCGCGCGCCTCTGGTGGCGCTCTCAAGTGCCTGGTCCACCTCCTTGGGGCCGGCATGAGGTGCGGTATCCACAAGGCTGCCATCGAAAGGGTTGAGCACTTCGATGGTATCTTGGGCTTCAGTCCATTGTCCGGCAATGTACATCCGCATTGCTCAGACCTTTCCTAGTTACCCTAATGTTGGATACCCAATGTGGGTCTGCAACATTAGGGTGTACCCAATTTTCTTAGTTCCTCGACTATTGTCCGGCTGAGGGTGACCAGGGCGTTGCTCTCGGCCACAACCAACGCTTCGTAGGTCTTATCTGACACCGGCTCTTCTATAAGGGATTTTCGCACTACCAGCTTGTTAGTTCCTTCATGACCCGTCACCATCCAGGTGACGTCCAGCACAACACGCTCACCCAATTGACCGTCAAACTGTTCCACATCCAGTTTTACCCGATAGGTGGGGGAGAATTGTTCTCCCCAGGGATACACGGCCACTCGATCCGAGGGCAGGAGAATCGAAATGTTTTTCGCCAGAACCCGGGAGAAATCTCCTGGAAAGGAGCCAGCCCATCGATGGAATTCGGATACCTCTATCTGGTTTTGGCTTTTTCGCGTGACGATCTGAGGTCTGTCGAGAAATTGAGGAAACTCCACCGGGCCGACGCCGATGGCAAGGGTATCATCCATAACGGCTGCAGGAATCTCCTGTTGCATCTCGGGCAAGGTGTTCAGGGTATAATAGGCCACAGGCGGTGTGCTGCTACAGGCAGCAACAAAAAAGACCAGAAGCAAGAATGCCCAACCTATGTTCCCCAAGCGTGCTCTATTTTTCATTGCTCTGTTCCTTTCCGAAAATCACGGAATCCGGATGTCGTTCTAGGTAATCCATCAGGATGCTAATATTGCGCGCCGCCTCGGCAAGCTCTGCCAGAGCGCGCTTCAACTCATATCCTGTGGGAGAGTCTGCATTCAGAAGCCTGTCTACCTTAACGAGTGTTGTCTGAGCCTGCTTCAAGGTGTCGGTGGCGGCAGGGGCAACATTGGCATCGAGTTTTTGCACCAGCGTTTGCAGCTCTGCGGTGGTCTTGCTCAGGTTTGCCATGGTCTTCTGGAGATCTTTGCCGATCTGCTCCAGGGGGATGGTGTCCAGCTTTTCAACTATGCGAGTTACACCGCTGGTGATCTCTTCCATAGACGTTGGTATGGTGGGCAGTTCAGGATACCTCCCATCCCAGTTGATCTTTGCCGGAGGTGCATCTGGATGAATGTCCAGACCAACTAATAGTTGCCCGGTCAAAAGGCTCCCCGTTTTGATCTGGGCCCTGAGACCCTTCTCCACCAGGATCTCCATACCACGTTTCTTGTCCATTGTTTCCCTGCCAATAAATTTAATCCTTTGTGGTTCCAGCTCAATCAGAACAGGGATGCGAAAGGCCAGTTTTTCCCAATCGAATTCCAATGTTATATCGGTAACCTCCCCGATTTTAATGCCCTGTAATTCCACCGGCGCCCCGACAGCAAGGCCCCTGACCGAACCATCGAAGTACAGTAGCCACGGACTCCTCTCCACATACTGCTTCTCAAAGATCTTCTCGCGGCTCTCATACAACTTAAATGTGGCACCCTCTTGAGCGAGAGCTCCAGGCTCGAGATTGGCCGGGGTATCGTAGGCAATTCCCCCGATCATCATGGTCAAAAAGGACTCGGTGTTGACCCTGATACCGCTGGCGTCAACGGCCACATCCAGCCCCGAGGCGTTCCAGAAACGGGTATTTTCAAAAACATCCCCATGATGGGGGGCATCTATAAAGGAAATGGCTGCCGGGCAACCCTGTGGTAACCACGGGGGCTATCTCTAGCCCTTTAAAAGATAGGGTCTGCTTCCCACCAGGTTGCCCAAGGTCGATGCCGATATAGGCGCCCGCAAAGAGGGTTCCGAGCCCGGAGGCCCCGCCGGCGCCGATCCGGGCCCGCTCCACCCAAAATCGGGTGTTCTCAGTGAGATGGGGCTCTGCGCCATGGACCATTTCTGCTGTGACAATAACGTGGGAACCACCCTTAGCTAAAGTGATGGATTCCACCAGGCCGACCTCCACGTCCTTGTACTTGACCTTGGTCTTGCCGGCTTCCAGCCCTTCAGCGGTCTTAAAGGTTATGGTGATGGTCGGACCCTTTTCCGAAATCGCTTTAAAGGCGAGCCACCCTCCGATCAGGAGAGCAACCAGCGGCACCACCCAGACGATGGAAAATTGTTTCCGCACCTTGACAACAGCCTCGGGTGCATCCTTGAATCTTGATTCACTCGTGTTTTGCTCAGCCATACCTCTACTCCATTACATCCCAGATAAGCCTGGGGTCGAAGCTCATGGCGGCAAAGATGGTGGTCACCACCACCGCCGCAAAATAACTAGCAGCCGGCCCGGCGTCGATTGTCGCCAGGCCGCCAAGTTTCACCAGAGCCACCAAAATAGTAACCACGAAAATATCCACCATGGACCAGCGACCAACAGCCTCGGCAATGCGGTACAAGCGGGTGCGATCCTTTGGTCGCCATTTCCATTTGCGCTGAACCGAAATCAACAAGAAGCTAAGAACAAAGAGCTTTATTAACGGCACGGCTACACTTGCAACGAAGATCACCAGGGCGATAGGCCACATACCGGTTAACATGAAATAGATCACCCCACTCATAATGGTATCGGCTTGGGTTTTGCCCAAAGAGGTAACAACGGTAATGGGGAGCACATTTGCTGGTATGTAAAAGATAAAGGCGGCTATGACCAGGGCCCAGGTGCGCGTCAGGCTGTTGGTCTTGCGTTGATGCAAAGGTGCCCCACAGCGTGGACATAGTGCATGGGCGTGGCCATGGGAGCCACTCATTTTCGAGAGGAGATTGCAACTGTGGCAACTCAGCAAGGAGGCGGAAGCAGCAGTCATGGAAGTGTCGTTCATTAACTCTCTCCCAGTCTATCCCAGACAATCCGCGGATCCAGAGATGCCGCAGCGCCTGCCAATACGAATATCAGTACTACAAAGGAGTAGAGGGCTAACCCCGGAACGATAGTTGCCATCTTGCCCAGTTTGACGTAGGAGACCAGAATGCCGAGCATGAAAACTTCCATCATAGCCCAGGGCTGCAGACTTCGGATGAAGCGGTAGACCAAAGCGAGGTTCCGGGGCACCCGGTTTCTCTTCAGCGGCACCAGGACGTAGAGCAGGCCTGCTATATGAACAAGTGGCACCAGGATGATAGTGAGGAAAACAAGCAGCGCCAGAGCCTCCATTCCCTGAAGATACAGCCCCTTTATTCCGGTGATCAGGGTGGTCTCTCGCACCAGACCTTTACTCTTCATGGCCAGAAAGGGGAAGATGTTGGCAACGATAAGAAGAACGAGTCCTGCAATGGTCAGTGCCAGGGTGCGATCGAGACTGTCTTTTTTCTGAGAGTACAAAAGCGCATCGCAGCGCACGCACCGAGCGGCACCTCCCTCCGGCAAGGGCTGAACTTGGTGGAGCAAGTCACACTCGTGACAGGCTATAAGGGATTTCGTCATCAATCTCCAACCTTAGGTAGCAGTGGAGCTATCCCCACATCAGATGCCCAAAACAATATCATGGGAGATAATTCGTGGGATTCTTTTTAGGCTTGGTCATTTGCCCTCTTTTTTCGCAATATGGCAGCGAAGAGGACAGGTGCAATAATGAGATTCCGCGTAACCCTGTGAGAACACACATTCTCTTGGGTTTTCTTCCAAGCACTTGAGATAGGATTTCATGCCAATGTCTTCAGCTTTGCAAAGCTCTTGTAATCCGGATCTATAGCAAACAAAGTCTTTTGGACACTTAATCTGGCCTATGAGCTCTTCAAGCTCTCTTTTGGTGCTTTCTTTCATTTTCGTCTGCTAGCAGCATTTTATTTATGCAGATGAAAGTGCAGCATACCATATTTGCCTCTATGGTTGAAGGGTAGAACTGCTGGAACCCCGTACTTTGTTTGTCATTCTGAGGAGTCCCGCTGGGGCGGGACGACGAAGAATCTCATATTTACAAGACCGGCCGGAGATTCTTCGCGGAACCTGTCCTGAGCCTGTCGAAGGGGTCGAAGGGCTCAGAAAGACAATGCATCGTTTCCGGCTAGATGAAGGCGCAGCAAAATCCCCCTCGATCCCCCTTTGCCAAAGGGGGAAGATGACT